>NZ_JBEPKY010000019.1:0-143578 GCF_040544975.1 Pseudacidovorax sp. 1753
GTGGCCTTCTCGCTGTTCAAGCAACACGCGATGTTCGATGCCCGCCTGGCGGCCACTGTCGCTTGACGAGAACCATAGAACCTCAGCCCGAACGGGTTGGGGTTGACTGGCCGGCATTACCTCCAGGACCCCAAGGACCCAAGGCCAAAGGCCCAAGGCCCAAGGCCCAAGGCCCAAGGCCCAAGGCCCAAGGACCCGAGGACCCAAGACCAAAGGACCAAGGCCTCACACGACCAAGGTCCCAAGGCCCGAAAACCGGGAGGGCTCGCGCGCACCGTCGAGGCGGAGGGTGCCGGTGCGCGTGCGGAGGTGCCATTCGCGGCGCCGTGCAGTGCCCCAAGCGCGTCGGTGGAAAGCGGGCACCCGTCCGGTGAGGCAAGCCGGTCAGCGCGAGCGTGCGCCGGGAGCGCGCATGCCGGCGCCCTCTGCCGGGTTACCGTCCCAGCCGCTCGTGCCGCCGACCGCCCGCATCAGCCCAACCCTGGGCACGAAGCACCTGCACCTGCACCTGCACCTGCACCAAGCGCCAAGCGCCAAGCAAAGCCTGATCCGCCAACGCTCAGAAGTCCGAACACCCGTTCTTGCGCTCCGTGTCCACGCAACTCGTCAGCTGTGGCCGCGACCGCACCCGCGTCCATTCGCGGGCCAGCACGTCGTCGCCCTGCTGCGCCGTGCGGCTGCCGCCCAGCGGGCCGGTGGCGTAGCAGATGGGCGGGCCGCCGATGTTGCGGTCGAAGGTGTAGGTGTTGACGTCCTCGCGGATGACGTCGGCCGGCGCCACCTTCGGCGGGCTGAACACCGACGGCGCCGGAGCAGGCGAAGGAGAGGGAGAGGGAGGAGGTGGCGGCACCGGGGCCGGCGTCACGCTCAACCGGCCCGGCACCACGTTCAGCAGATAGCCCTCGGCAGAGACGAAGCTGCCGTTGATGGCATACACGCCCACCGGGCTGCCGGCATTGGCGTTGGTGCCCACCGCGCCGGTGATGCCGGCGCCCGTGTCGCCCAGGATCAACCCGGCGATGCCGTAGCCGAAGGCCGGGTTGGCCTGGCCCTGCTGCCGGCTCGCGTCGGCGATGGTGATGGTGGCCGTGGGCCGCGCCGTGTAGATGAAGCGGTTGCCCGAGGTCGGGAAGGCCGGCACGCAGGCGCCCGCATAGGTGCAGCCGTACAGGTTGGGAATGGGCGAGGTGCCGGCCAGGCCGCCGCGCGTCTCGCCCACCCAGGTGGCCGCCCAGATGCGCCAGGGGCCGCTGATGCCGCCGCCGCCGATGTTCTGGAAGGTGTTGCCGGCCACGAGGTCGGTGCCCGCCGTGCTGGCGACCGAGGTGTCCAGCAGCAGGTCGCCCGTGGTGGCCCGCACCAGCACGTCGCTGCCGCTCAGGGTGCCGCTGGTCACGGCCTGCGCGGCATTGGCCGCCGCATCGAAGCCGGAGGCGGTGACGCTGCCCACACGCAGCGTGTTCACGTCCACGTAGCGGAAGCTGCCCCCGGCGCTGCCACCCAGCGTGCTGGCCGCCACGTCGTTGGCGGCCTGGTCCAGCAGCACGTTGCCGAGGATCGAGCGCGCCAGCAGCGTCGGCGCGGTGATGCCCCCCGCCGCCGTCTGCGTGATGTCGCGCGTGGCCAGCAGGCCCAGCGTGCCGCCGACGGTGAGCGGCGCCTGCAGCGCGATGCTGCCTTCGTTGTCGGCCTGCAGCGTGAGGTTGCCCGAGGCGCCGAGCGCGCCGGCCACGGTGATGGCGCCGGCCTGTGCGTTGCTGCCCACCACCACCGTCGGCGCGGACAGCCGCGCCCATTCGTCGGCGGAGACGGCGAAGCCGTTGGCACTGGTGCCGCCCAGCGCGATGGCGTCGGTGCCGCGCTCGGTGCCGGTAGCGGCATAGCTGTCGGGGGTGCCCGTGAGGGTCACGGCGCCCGGCCGCAGGTTGAGCACCGTGCCGGCGCTGACCTGGCTGCCGTTGCCCAGCACCAGCGCATCGGCCGTGCCCGCTGCGCCGGCGCGCAGCACCACCTGGCCGGTGGACTGGATGCGCCCCGCGGGCGAGGGCACGCTGATGCCGCCGGCATCGATGATGCGGATGCCGGCGCCGCCGTCGTTGCGCGACTCGCCGGTCACCGTGACGCTGCCGCCGCCGGTGCTGCCGATCTGCGCCTGGTTGCCCAGCCACACGCCGTCGCCGCCGGTGGACGCGCCGCCCGCCAGCCGCAGGCCGGTGATGTCGATGCTGCCGGTGCCGGTCTCCACCATCGGGAGCGAGGCCGCGCCGCCGAACTGGGCACCGATGGCCACACCATGCCCGGGCGCATTGCCGCTGTTGGCCGCATAGCTGCCCACGCCCGTGATGCGCACATTGCCGCTGGTGGTGTGGATGCCCGCGGTGGCCGTGTTGGCAGTGAGCTGCACGCCGGTGCCCAGCGTGGTGGTGCCGAGGATGTCGACGTTGCCGGTGGACGTCGCGATGCGCGACCCCGCCAGGTTGACGGCCGCGGTCACGAAGTTGCCGGTCGAGGTGGTGTCGGTGCGCCCCGTCAGCTGTACGCTGCCACCCGCCTGCGCGTCGCTGCCGCCGGTGTAGACGCCCGGGGACGTGAGCGCATTGCCGCCCCGCGTGTCGACCACGGCCGTGCCGCCCAGGCTGATGCTGGTGGCGCCGTTGGAGTCGTTGGTCCAGGCGCCGTTCATGACGACGTTGCCGCCGTTGGTGTAGATCTGGCCGTCCCAGCTCACCTGGCCGCCGCCCACGGCCGCGCTGCCCGTCGTCGCCGCGGCGTTGAACACCACGTTCAACGGCCCGCCCGTGCCGTACGAGGCGATGCTCGCGCCCGCATTCGAGCGCACGCTGCGGTTGGCATTGAGCGTGAAGGTGCGCGCGCCGGTGCCCGCGTAGGCGATCTGCGCCGCGTCCAGGAAGATGTCGCCCTGGTCGGCGGCACCGCCCGTGCCCGTCCCGATGGTCACGTTGGAGCGCAGCAGCGCGTTGTTGATGTCGCCGTCCTGGATGGTCGAGGTGGCCACCGCGTCGTAGGGATTGGCCGGCAGGCTGCCGCTGGCATTGCCGTTGACGATGGTGATGTCGAAGGGGTCGACCGTCCACGTGCCCGCATTGCCGGCACTGGCCCCGGCGTTCACGCGGATGCCGGTGAGGTCGAAGCCGGCGCCGGAGGTCTCGATGCTGCCGCCGTTGCCGCCCGAAGCGCCGCCCTGCGCCGACAGGCTGCCGTGGGCCCGCAGCGTGCGGCCGCCCAGCAGCTGGATCTGCCCGCCGTTGCCCGTGGCCGCGTTGGCGTCGGCGCGCAGCACCGCGTCGTTGGCCATGGCGACGGCGTTGGTGCCCTTGACCACGATGCTGCCGCCCTGCCCCGCGCCGCTCGCGTCCATGAAGGTGGCGCCGGGATCGGCCTGCGGGTTCTGCAGCAGCACGTTGTTGGCCTCGATCACGATGCTGCCGCCCGTGCCCGTGGTGCTGGAGACATCGACCAGCGCATCGAGCCGCGGCCCGGCCAGCGCGACCGTGGTGGCGTCGGTGCCCAGGCGCACGGCGCCGCTGCCGCCCTGCAGGTTGACGGTGCCGCCTTCGGCCCGCAGGCCGCCGCCCACCGCGCCGCCGATGTCGATGGCCCGCGCCGACGCGCCTTCGACGATGGAGATCGCGCCCGTGGTGCCGTCGCGCACGGCCGAGAAGCCGCCGCTGCCGGCGGTACCCGTCACGTCGATGCGCGCACCCGTGCCTGCCGTCACCTGGCTGGACACCATCTGCACGCCCTGCGATGCCTGGGCGGTGCTGAGGAAGCCGGTGAATTCGTTGTCGCCGCGCATGCCGTCGAGGTTGGCGCCGGTGCCCTGCAGCGTCACGTTGCCCTGGGCCTGCACGGCCGCGCCGCTGAGCAGCACCCCCGCCGTGTTGCCGATGCTGCCGCCCGGCTGCGCGTCGGTCCAGCTGCTGGCCACGCCGGTGAGCGCCGCCGCACCGCCCGAGGTGAGCGTGGATGCCCCGTCCACCCGCACGCCGCTCGCGCCCACGCCGCTGGTGCCTGTGACGGCCAGGCCGCCCGTGCCGGCCTGCACCGTGCTGCCGGCCGTCACCAGCACGCCCTCGCTGGCGGTGTAGGAGCCGCTGGTGGCCCAGCTGCGCCCCTGGCCGGCCAGGCTGAGCTGGCCGCTGCCACGGGTCAGCACCTGGCTGTTGCCGATGTAGACGCCCGCGCGCCAGCGGTCGCTGGCGGTGCCGCCGTCCGAATAGCCGCCGCCCACGGCGCGGCCATTGGCGGCATCGCCCTGGCCGAAGAAGCGCACGTTGCCGCCATTGGCGTCGATGCGCGCGCCGTCCAGGCGGATCGCGCCCGCCCAGGCGGTGTCGTAATCGGGAAAGGGCCGGATCGTGCCCGCCGTGGCCAGGGCCGCGCCGGTCGAGTCGGCATTGAAGTCCACGTTCAGCGCCCCTTCGGTGGCGGTGATGGCGCTGCCCGGCCCCATGTCGATGCTGCCGGCCGAATCGATGCGCAGCGTGGTGGTCGGGCCGCCCGTCTTGATGACCTGCGCGGCGCTGGCCGGCGTGTCGCCCTGCTGGAAGACCACGCCGCGGCCATCGCCGGTGGAGGCGCTGGACAGGGTGACATCGGTGCCGCTGCTGAGCGCCCGGCCCAGCGATGCGGCGCCCACCCGGCCGCCTTCCGTGGCCGAGAGGGCCGAGTCGTAGGCCACGTCGCCGGCCAGCACCTGCACCGCATCGCCCACCGCCAGCGTCAGCCGGCCGTTGGTGCCGCCGTCGCTGCCGCCACCGGCATCCACGCCGGCCGGGCTGGCCACCATGCCGTCGGCGCTGGCCGAGATGCTGCCGCCGGCACCGTTGCCCGCGCCGCGGGCCCGCAGCGTGCCGGCCAGCTGCACGGTGGTGCGCGGGACCTCGGGCGAGGGCGCCGCCTCGCCCGGCAGCGTCACCGCCTGGGCCGAGCCGATCACGATGCTGCCGCCCGCCCCGCTGCCGGTGGCGCTCGCATCGATGCTGGCCGTGGGCGCCACGCCCACGTAGGTGCCCGCGAGGGTGACGGTGCCGCCGCCCGCGGCGCCGCGCGCGTCCAGCCGCGTGGCCGGCGCGTCGGCCGCGACGGAAGGCACGGCAGGCGGGGGAACGTCGGCCAGCACCACCTGGCCGCCGGCCAGCGTGATGCTGCCGCCCTGGCGACCGGCCTCGATGCCGCTCGCATCGACCGTGCCGCCGGTGACCGCCAGCACGTTGGTGCGGCCGGCACCCAGCACGATCTCGCCGTTGCGCGACTCCAGGCTGCGGGCCTGCACCACGCCCGTGTTGCTCACCACCAGCTGGCCGGTGGTGGTCGAGCTGCCCAGCATCAGCGCCCGGCCGCCGTCGGCCTGCAGCACGCCGGCATTGGCGGCCGAGGCGTTGGTCGCCAGCGCGTCGGCGTTGATGACCACATTGGTCAGGCCATCGCCTGCGAAGTCCAGCGACACCTTGCGGCCCGAGACCAGGCCCGCAGTGCCGCCAGGCGCGTTGATCGTGCCCCCGGCGTCGTTGCTCACGCCCGCGCCAATCAGCAGCACGGTGCCGCCCGCGGTCGCCACGATCCGCCCGCGGTTGACCACCGTCGTGGCGCTCGCATCGTTGCGCTCGAACACCAGCACCTCGCCCGGGCCCAGCAGCGTGTTCTCGCGGCCGGCGGGCATGAAGCTGGCGTCGGGAATGTCCAGCGTGGTGGCCACCAGACCGCCCACGTTCACCTGCGCCGTGCCCGAAAACAGCACACCCGAGGGGTTGACCAGGAACACGCGCCCGTTGGCCGTGAGCTGACCCGCGATCTCCGACGGATTGCCGCCGGTCACCCGGTTGAGCAGCACCGACGCGGCCGTCGGCTGCACGATGTTGACGGCCGCGCCCGAGCCGATGGAAAAGCTCGTCCACTGCGCGATGGCGCGGGCCTGGCTCTGCGTCAGCGTCATGGTGCCGGCGCCAGGGTTCTGCGCGGTGATGGCGACGCCGCGCAGCGAGCCCGCGCCCGGGGCGATCACCGGCAGCGTGAGCGGTGCGAGCTGGGCGATGGCCGAGCCGGCGCCCATGCACAGCAGCGACAGCGCCAGGGGCCGCAGGCGCCAGTGGCGTGCCGCGGCGGCGAAAGAAGAGGGATGTCGGGAACTCATGGCGAGGCCTCTTGGATAAAGCGCCGGGTGCCGCGGCCGGTCAGAAGGATTTCTGCAGCTGCACGTACAGCCGCGGATTGCGACCGCCGCCGTCGGTGACGGCCGCAGGCGTGCCGGCGCGCCAGGCCAGCGAGGCATTGATCGAGAAGTTGCCGGCGCGCACCCACTGCAGGCCGATGCCGGCGCCGCGCAGGCTGCGGCTGGCGGGCGTGGTGTCGAACAGGCCCGGGGTCTTCTGCGGCCGGCCGCGGGCCGCGTCGTAGAAGACGTAGGGCGTCAACTCCGAGGTGGCCGACCAGCGCCATTCGACGGTGCCGATCAGGCCCTGGTCCACCAGCACCTCGCCCGAAGGATAGGCCCGCACGGCACGCGCGCCGCCCAGGCTCAGCTTCTCGGAGGCATCGAGGTTCTTGCTGGCCCACTGCCCCCCCAGGGCCAGGTACAGCGAATGCTCCGGCAGCACCGACTGCAGGCGCGAGACCTGGAAGGTGAGCTTGGAGAAGCTGCCCTCGGTGCGCGGCCCGCCCAGGGCCTGGTCGGCCGCCAGCAGGCTGGGCTCGCGGATCGACAGGCTGCCGCGGTAGGCCGTGCCCGAGCTGGCCCAGTAGCCGCCGCCCAGCCAGTCGTCGCGCAGCTCCCAGGTCCAGCCCAGGCCCAGGCCGTGCACCCGTTTGCGGCCCTCGAAAGCCAGCGTGGTGTATTCGTCCGTCAGCCGCTTGGTGTCCACCGACAGCCGCACGAAGAGGTTCTGCCGCCGCTGGCGGATCACCGGGTAGAAGAGCGACAAGTCGGCCACGTCGGCCTTGCCCTGCGCGCCCAGCACGGCGAATTCGCCGTCGAGCTGGTAGTTGATGCGGGCCAGCCCGGCGCCCAGGCGCAGGCCGCTGGTGCCCAGCGGCAGTTCGTAGGCGATGCGGCCGAGCTGCAGCGCGTCGTTGTTGGACACCATGGCCCGCAGGTCCAGGTTGTCGCCGATGCCCAACGGGCTGTTCCAGCGCAGCGAGCCGCCCACGCGGTAGCGGCCCGACTCCTGGGTGCCATGGTTGTCGGCATCGGCGCTGAAGGAAAAGCGCGAGCCGGGGTTCACCTCCACCGCCAGGTCGGTGGTGCCGGGCTGGCTGCCTTCCTGCAGGCCCGAGCCGACGGCGATGCCGGGCTGGTCGGACAGCAGCAGCATGGCGCGTTCGTAGGCCGGGGCGCTCACGGCGGCGCCGGGCTGCAGCGCGGCCAGGAAGCCGCGCACCCGCGCCTCGCTGGTGGGCGCCTCGGGCGCCACCTGCACGTCCACCTTGCCGATGCGGCCTTCGGCGATGCTGATCTCCACCACGCCGTTCTGCACCGTCTGCACCGGCACCACCGACTGGGCCAGGAAGTAGCCGCGGGCGTGGTAGCGGTCGGTGATGGCCTGGGCCAGCTTCTCCAGGTCGGCCAGCGTGACGTCGCGGCCGACGTAAGGGCCGGTGATCTCGCGCAGCTCCTCGGCCGACAGGGCCTCGGCACCGGTGAGGCGCAGGTCGTTCAGGCGGAAGGAGACGGCCGGCGCGGCCGGCGCCGCGGGCAGGGTCTGCGCACCGGGCGCGGCGCAGCTGGTGCACGGCGGCTGCACGGGCACCAGCTGCTGCTGCGCCAGCGCGGGCGCCATGGCCGTCAACGCAGCGGCCAGTGCCGTTGCACGGATCGCGAAGGATGAGGTCATGGCGGGCTTCATTGGACGGTCAGGCGCCAGTTGCCGATCAGGTTGAAGGGGGCCCAGAAGAAGGGATGGGCCATCTTGGGATCGCGCAGCACCGCCAGCTGGCCGGCCTGCATGGCCTGCTGCAGGTCGCGGCCCTTGGCGAGTTCGCCGTAGAGCGTGCTCATGAGCACCGCGGTGGCGTCGTCCGACACCGGCCACAGCGAGGCGATCAGGCTGCTGCTGCCGGCCGACAGGAAGGAGCGGGTGAAGCCCAGCACCTCGTCGCCCGAGGCGATGCGGCCCAGGCCCGATTCGCAGGCCGACAGCGTGACCAGGGCCGTGCCCTGCATGGGCAGCTCCAGGATCTCGTGCGCCTCCAGGAAGTTCTGGCGCCCGTTCTCGTTGGCCAGCAGGATGCGCGAATAGAGCGGGTCGACCTGATCGGCCTCGGCATGCGCGGCCACGTGCACCAGCGGCGAGCCGCCGGCCGCCTGGCGGAACTGCGTCTTGGTGGCCTGCGCGCCCATGAAGACGGTGTGCCGCGGAAAGAGCTGCTCCAGCCGCTGGACCTCGGCCACCGAGCCGGGCAGGTCGTACTTGTCCTCGATGCGCGGATTGCCGAAGGCCGTGAGCCGCCCGTCGACGCGCGGCGTGCGACGCGCCAGCTGCACCGCGATGCTCATGGAGGGCGAGACCGATACCGGGTTGGTCTCGATCAGGTAGCGGCCGTTGACCCGCAGGGCCTGGAAGGGCAGGTAGTGCAGCGGCCCGTGCGGCACCACCACGATGCGCTGGCCGGGCTGCAGGCCCAGCGGGCCGATCAGCGCCGCGCCCATCTTGTCGGCATTGCCGATGGCCGTGCGACGGCCGCGCACCACCGAGTTGCGGAAGGTGTCGACCAGCTCCACCAGCTCGTCGCGGCGGATCGGCAGGCTCTGGCTGCGCACCTCGGTGCTGCTGACCACCCACACCTGAAGCCGGTCGGGCAGCGCGTGGTACTGCACCAGGCGCTCGTCGGGTGCCAGGGTGGCCTGCAGGCTGGCCAGGTCGACCACGGCCGTGGCCTGCGTGGCCAGCTGGGCACGGCCACGCACGGCGTCGAGCAGGGCGCGCGAGCGGCTGTGCTCGCTCACCTCGAAGGCGCGGCGCGGCTCGCCCATGTCGGCATACAGACCCACCGCGCGCTCGAAGAGCTGCTGCAGGTCGGAGAACACGCCCATCTTGAATTCGTCGCTGCGGAAGCGCGCGCGCACCTTGTCCACGCCGGCCAGGGCGCGGTCCAGCGCCTGCGCGGCCTCGGCCTTGCGGTCCAGCGCCAATTCGCTGCGGGCCACGCCGTCCCAGGCCCAGAGCTGGAAGTAGCCGGCGTCGGTGCCGGCGCGGCGCGTGGTCAGTTGCTGGAAGACGGTCAGGGCCTCGGCGGGCTTGCCTTCGGCCAGCAGCAGGTTGGCGCGGGTGCGCTCCACCTGCGCGGCCAGCGAGGCGTCGCGCTGCGGGGGCAGGCTGTCCACCAGCTGCCGCGCGCGCGCCAGGTCGGCGGGCTTGCCGCTGTCGATCAGCGCATTGGCCAGCGAGGCCTGCACCAGCGGCGCATAGCGCGGCGAGCTGGCGGCCAGGGCCTCGTCGTAGCTGCGGATGGCGCCGGCCAGGTCGCCGCGGCGCGCGTCCACATCGCCCAGCACCTTGAGGGCCGGGCCGCGGATGAGCTGCGGCTCGCGCGTGGGCAGCTGCAGCGCTTCGCGCGCGAACTGCTCGGCCTTCTCCAACTGGCCGGCATAGCTGTAGACGATGGCCAGGTCGCGCTTGGCGGCGGCCAGCAGGGCCGGGTCCTGCGTGGCGCCGGCCAGGTGCAGCGCCTTGCTGGCGGCGCGCACGCTCTGGCGGAAGTCGCCCGCCTCGGCCAGCGACACGGCCTGGCTGCAGTACTGGTAGGCACTGAGCTTGACCTTGTCCTGCGAATACAGGATGGCGCCCTCCTGCGTGAGCGCCAGCAGCGTGTCCGAATCGGCCAGCCGGGCCTGCTCCTGCTGGCGGGCGGCGGCTTCGGCATCGGGCGCGGCGGCCTGTGCCCAGGCGCCGGCGGCGGGCCAGGCCAGTGCCGCGGCCACGGCCCAGGCGCCCCACCCGGCGCGGTGGCGGCCGGCGCCCCCGGCCGGCTTGTGCATCTTGCGTTCCATTCGACCCCCAGGCGTCCGGCCGTGGAGCACGCCCGGGCGGCGGGCCCCGCAGGCGCAGGATGCGACCTGCCCGTCGGACGTCGTCGGGGCAGTCTAGGAACGGGCCCCCGCGGGGCCAATTTGCAGGAAGGTCTAGGGCGAACGGCGTAGGGGCACGCCGGTGGCAGGGCGCTCAGGCGGTCACGCGGTGGCGCACCGGGCCGGCGCGCTGCTCCACGGCCTGTCGCAGCGTCTGGCACAGGCCGAGCATGAACGCAGCCTCGGCCACCACGAACAGCGGCCCGATCAGCAGGCCCATCAGGTCGTCGACGAAGGCCGGCTTGCGGCCCTCATACCAGTGGCCGACGAACTGGAAGGCCCAGCCGACCACGAAGCCGCCGACGCCCACGGTCAGCCATCGGGCCGTGGGCAGTGCCGCGGCCCAGTCGCCGAACCACAGCGCCAGGGCCAGCAGCGCGGCCATGACGGCGCCGAAGCGCAGGTCCAGCCGCAGGTAGTAGGCCATCGCCAGCAGGCTGGCGATGACCGCGGGCGTAAGCGACAGCCCGGCCAGCATGAAGCCGGGCCGCGACAGCAGCACGACGACCGCCAGGACGATCATGGGAATCCCGATGAAATGCGTGGCGATGTTGCGCGGGTCCCTGTGGTAGCCCGCGTAGGTGGACAGTTGCTCGGTGAGTGTCTTCATCGTTGTCTCCTTGGCGCAATGCGGCGATGCTAGGACGGCCCCCCGCGCGCCACTGTCGGCTGCCGGACACAAGGGGCCCGCCGCCCTTGCGACCCATGAACGACGACAACTGGCCCCGCATCGCCGCCAGCGGCAGCTGGTTCAAGGCCGCCCCCGCGCCCCTGCAGCAGGCGCTGCTGGGCCTGGCCGTGGCGCGCCGCCATGCGGACGGCGCCTGCCTGTTCCGGCGCGGCGACCCGCCCGACGGCCTCTATGGCGTCGCCGAGGGCGCGGTGCGCATCACCGGCCTGGCGGCCGATGGCCGGGAAGCCCTGCTGGCCATCGCGGAGCCCTCGCAGTGGATCGGCGAGATCGGCCTGCTCGACGGCCTGCCGCGCACGCACGACGCCCACGCGCAGGGTGCGGCCGTCACGCTGCATGTGCCGCAGGCGGCGCTGCTGGCCGTGCTGCAGGCGCAGCCCGCGCTGTGGCAGTGGATCGGACTGCTGGCCACCAGCAAGCTGCGCGCGGCCTTCCAGGCGCTGGAGGACATGGCCCTGCTGCCGGCCGAGAACCGCATCGCCGCGCGCCTGCTGGCCATGTCGCAGGGCTACGGCGAATGGACGCACCAGACGCGCCGCGTGGTCCGGCTGTCGCAGGAGCAGCTGGCCTCGATGCTGGCCCTCTCGCGCCAGACGGTGAACCAGGTGCTGCAGGGCTTGGCGCACCAGGGCATCGTGCGGCCGGTGCGCGGCACGGTGGAGATCCTGGATGCGGCGCGGCTGCGCGCGCTGGCTGGCCGCGTCGGCTGATCTGCACGCCGGGGCTGCACGTACATCAGGCGCTGGCGGGGTCTTGCGGACCGACGTCGATCCGGCTTTGTTATTTGACATGCCGCATGTAACATAGAAAAAGACACGTCACGCCCACCCCATGCCCCCCGACCCGACCGCCACCGACGCACTGACCATCGAGGCCCTGGCTTCGGGCTCGGGCGTGACGGTGCGCAACATCCGCGCCTACACCACGGCCGGCCTGCTGCCGCCGCCGAAGCTGCGCGGGCGGCTGGGGCTCTATGGCGAGGAGCATGCGCAGCGGCTCGAACTGATCCGCGCGCTGCGCGAGCAGGGCTTCGGCATCGAGGCGATCCGCCGCGTGTTCGAGCAGGCGCCGGCCAGTTCCTGGCGCAGCCTGGCGGCGGTGGCGCAGTCGATCTCGGACAACCTCTTCGCGGCCGAAGCACCGCTGGTGGTGCCAGCCGAGCAGGTCAAGGCCCAATGGCAGGGCCGCATGACACCCGCCCTGCTCGACCGCGCGCTGCGCGCCGGCCTGGCGCGCCGCCTGCCCGACGGCAGCGTGCAACACCTGAGCCCCGCGCTCGCGCGCATCGCCGAGCAGCTGGCGGCCCTGGGCCTCACGCCCGAGCAGGCCATCGACATGCAGGAGGCGCTGGTGCGCACCCTGCGCAGCGTGGCGCGGCGCTGGCTGCGCACGCTGGTCGATGCGGTGCTGGCCCAGCCCGAGCGCGCGTCCGCGCTGCTGCAGCAGGCCGGACCGCTGGCCACGGGGGCGGTGCAGGCGGCCTTTCCGCTCATCCTCCAGCAGGAGCTGGATGCCCTCGTCGCCCGCCAGAAATGACCTTCACGCCATGACCCACCTGCGACGCCCCTTTCCGCTTGCGGCCTTCGCGCTGGCCGCGGGCCTGGCTGCTTCGGCGGCGCATGCGCAGACCGCGCGCGACGGCCTGGCGCTGAGCTTCGAGGCCGCCCGCCAGCGCATGCTGGAGCGCTCTGACAAGCTGGCCGCCGCGCGCGCCGGTGTCGAGTCCAAGTCGCTGCGCGCCGATGCGCTGCGCAACCTGGGCGGGCCGGTGGTCAGCGTGACCGGCGTGGGCTATGCCTATGACGCGCGGCTGAACGTCGATCTGTCCTCCTTCGATTCGGGCCTCACGCAGGTCGGCCAGTTGCTGCCCGCCAGCCTGCAGAGCAGCCTGGCCCGCCTGCCGGTGCGCCTGCCCGACAGCTACACGCTGCAGCGCGATGGCCATGGCTTCACATCCTCGGTGTCGGCCATCTGGCCGCTCTACACCGGCGGCGCCACCGACGCGGTGCGCGGCTTTGCCGGCGCACAGACCCGCGAGGCCCGCGCCGACGCCGACCAGACCGGCGGCGAGGTGGACCAGACGCTGGTGGAGCGCTACTTCGGCGCCCAGCTCGCGCAGCGCGCTGCCGACCTGCGCGCCCAGGCCGAACGCACCATCGCCGGCCACGACGAGGCGGCGCAGAAGATGCTGGCGGCCGGCGTCATCTCGCGCGTGGAGCGGCTGCAGGCCCGCAGCGCCTATGAAGAGGCACGCCGCAATGCCGAGAAGGCCCGGGACGATGCCGAGCTGGCCGCCGTCGCGCTGGCCCGCACCGTGCGGGCCGACCAGCCGGTGCTGCCGCGCACGCCGCTCTTCGTCCTCAGCCAGCCGGTCGAGCCGCTCGGCTACTTCCTCGATGCGGCGCAGTTGCACCATCCGGGCCTGGCCAAGGTCGCGGCGAAGAAGATGCAGGCCGAGGAACTGCATGCCGGCGAGGAGGCCCTGCGTCGCCCGCAGGTGCTGGCCTTCGGCACGCACGACCTCAAGCGCCGCGAAGAGGCCGGCTGGGTGGCCGGCGTGGGCGTGTACTGGACGCTCTACGACAGCATCGACCGCGACCAGCTGGCCGCCGCCAGCCTGAAGCAGGTGGAGCAGGCCGAGCGCACCGATGCGCAGGCGCGCAGCGACATCTCGCTGCTGGTGGAGCGCAACTGGCGGGCACTGGAGAACGCGCGCCGGCAGTTCGCGTCGATGCAGGCCGGCATCGACCTGGCGCAGGAGGTGGTGCGCCTGCGCAGCGCCGGCCTGCGCGAAGGCACCAGCACCACGCAGGACCTGATCGACGCCGAGACCAACCTGGCCAAGGTGCAGACCGAACGCGCCCAGGCCGCCAACGAGTACGTGCAGGCCCTGGCCCGCCTGCTGCAGAGCGCCGGCATCTCCGAGCGCTTTGCCGACTACATCGCCCGCGCCGATGTGAGGATCGAATGACCATGACCCAACGTCGCAAGACCCTGCCCCTGGCCATCGTGGCCGGCCTCATCGTCGCCGGCCTGATCGGCTGGGGCTTCTGGCGCGCCAGCCGGCCGGCGCCCGAGGTGTTCCAGGGCCAGATGGAGGCGAAGGAAACCGACATCGCCGCCAAGATCCCCGGCCGCATCGCCGAGGTCATGGTGCGCGAGGGCGACCGCATCGAGGCGGGCGCGCCGATCCTGCGCATGGCCTCGCCCGAGGTCGATGCCAAGCTGGCCCAGGCCACGGCCGCCCAGCAGGCGGCGCAGGCGGTGGCGAAGAAGGCCGAGAACGGCGCCCGCCCGCAGGAGATCGAGATGGCCCGCATGCAGTGGCAGCGCGCCGAGACGGCCGCCGAGCTCGCCCGCAAGTCCTTCGACCGCGTGGACGGCCTGGCGCGCGAGGGCCTGGTGGCGGCGCAGAAGCGCGACGAGGCCGAGGCCAACTGGAAGGCCTCGCGCGACGCCGCCATCGCCGCCCGCGCGCAGTACGACCTGGCGCGCCAGGGCGCCCGCGGCGAGGACAAGGCCGCCGCCGAGGCGCAGGCCCGGCAGGTGGCCGGCGTGGTGGCCGAGGCCCAGGCCGCCAAGGCCGAGACCGAGCTGCGCAGCCCCGTCGCCGGCGAAGTGGCCAAGGTGCTGGCCCGCGCCGGCGAGCTGGTGCCGCAGGGCGTGGCCGCCGTCACGGTGGTGGACCTCGCCGACCAGTGGGTGGTGTTGAATGTGCGCGAGGACCGGCTGTCGCGCTTCGCGGTGGGGCAGGAGTTCGACGCCCGCCTGCCGGCCCTGGGCCCCCAGGCTGCGCCAGCACGCTTCAAGGTGAGCTACAGCGCGCCGCTGCCCGACTTCGCGACCTGGCGCGCCACGCGCGCGGGCGCGGGCTTTGACGTGCGCACCTTCGAGGTCCGCGCCAAACCGCTGCAGCCCATCGCAGGCGCGCGGCCGGGCATGAGCGTGCTGGTCGACTGAGACGTGGCCGCCATCCGTCTGCGCCGCCTGCCCGACGTTGCCACGTCCGCGCACGGTGCCTGAGCCGATGACCCCCTTCGCCCGCAGCCTGCGCCGCGAAGCCTGGCGCCTCACCAGCCAGCCCTGGGAGCTGGCCATGGTGAGCTGGGTGCCGGCCCTGGCCGCCGCGCTGATGTGGTGGATCTTTTCGGCCGGGCTGCCGAACCGGCTGCCCATCGGTGTGCTGGACGAGGACCATTCGGCCATCTCGCGCCAGATCGAGCGCTTCCTGGAAGCCTCGCCCGGCCTGCAGGTGGCCGAGCGCTATGCCGATGCGGCCGAGATGGACCGGGCCCTCGTGGCCGGCCGCGTGCATGCGGCGGTGTGGATGCCGCGCGAACTCTCGCGCGACCTCAAGCAGGGCCGCGCCGGCCAGGTGGTGCTGCTGCACAACGCGCAGCGCGGCACGCACTCCAGCCTGATCCAGCGCGACGTGCGCACGGCCGTGGGCACGGTGTCGGCCGGCATCGAGCTGACGGCACGCGCCAAGCGCGGCGAATCGGCCCCGGCGGCGCGGGCGCACCTCGATCCGGTGCGGGCCAACACGGTGGCGCTGTTCAATACGTCGAGCAACTACGAGCAGTTCCTGGGCGCGGCGCTGATCCCGGCGCTGCTGCACATCTTTGCCATGACCGCTGGCGCCTGGACCCTGGGCCGTGAGCTGCGCGACCGCAGCCTGGGCGAATGGCTGGCGCCGGGTGTGGGTGCGAATGCGGGCATGGCGGCCGGCGCGAACTGGGGCGAAGCGGCCGCGGCGCTGGCCGGCAAGCTGCTGCTGCCATGGGCATCGCTGTCGGTCGTCGGGCTGCTGGCACTGCTGGGTCTCACGCTGGGGCGGGGCTGGCACCCGGCCGGCTCGCTGCTGTGGGTGGCCGCGGCGCTGGTGCTGTTCCTGGGGCTGTCGGTGGCGATGGGCGCCTTCCTGGCGGCGCTGACGCGCTCGCTGCGCACGGCGCTCTCGGGCACGGGCTTCATCACCGCGCCTGCCTTCGCCTTCGGCGGCGTGGGCTTTCCGCTGGTGGCCATGCCTGCGGCGGCGCGCGCGTGGGCGCTGGCGCTGCCCTACACGCACTACGCCCGCGTGCAGATCGAGCAGCTGCAGATGGGCGCGCCGCTGGTCTATTCGATGGCCACGCCGCTGTGGATGGCGGTGGCCGCGCTGGCCCTGCTGGCCGCCAGCGCCGGCCTGGTCGGCCGCGCGGCGAAGGCGCCCGAGAGCTGGGGCAAGCGCTGATGACGAACGAAAACGCGCCCACCGCCGACCGCACCCGGCAGCGCTTCGCCGACGCGTGGCGTGCCACGGCCCTGGCCGTGCTGCGCGATCCGGGCGTGCTGCTGATCCTGCTGCTCGCGCCGGTGATCTACGGCTTCTTCTATCCCTGGCCCTACGGCACCGAGGCGGTCACGCGCGTGCCCGTCGCGGTGGTGGACCAGGACGGCAGCAACCTCTCGCGCCAGATCGTGCGCTTCGCGCAGGCCAGCCCGCGCATCGACGTGCGGCTGGTGACCGGCGACGAGCAGGCCGCGCGACAGGCCCTGTGGCGCGGCGAGATCGAGGGCTACGCCCTGCTGCCGCGCGACCTCAAGCGCGACGTGGTGCGCGGCGCGGCGGTGGGCGTGACCATCGAGGGCAACGGCGCCTATGCGCTGCTCAACAAGTCGGTGCTCTACGGCTTCTCGGAAGCGGTGGGCACGGTGTCGGCCGGCATCGAGATCCGCCGCCTGCAGGCGGCCGGCCAGAGCGCGCCGCAGGCCCGCGCCAGCCGCAGCCCGCTCAACACGCAGCTGGTGCCGCTGTTCAACCCGACCGAGGGCTACGGCAGCTACGTGGTGCCGGCCGTGGCGCTGCTGATCCTACACCAGACGCTGCTGATGGGCTGCGCCATGCTGGCCGGGACCTGGGCCGAGGCAGACCGGCTGC
Source organism: Pseudacidovorax sp. 1753 (assembly GCF_040544975.1). NCBI lineage: Bacteria > Pseudomonadati > Pseudomonadota > Betaproteobacteria > Burkholderiales > Comamonadaceae > Pseudacidovorax > Pseudacidovorax sp. 1753. The sequence goes on from NZ_JBEPKY010000019.1 coordinate 16,696, forward strand.
GCGCGCGGCCCGCGGCCTGGCTGGGGCGGCTCGTGGCGCTGTCGGGCTTCGGCCTCATGACGGGGCTGTTCTTCTTCGGCTGGATCTTCGTGCTGCAGGACTATCCACGCGGCGGCAACCCGCCGGCGGCCGCACTGCTGCTGGCCTTCTACGTGCCCACGGTCTGCGCGCTGGGCCTGCTGCTGGGCTGCTGGTTCCGCGACCGCGAACGCGCGCTGCAGGTGATCCTGTTCAGCTCGCTGCCGCTGGCCTTCCTCTCGGGCTTCTCCTGGCCCAGCGAGGCACTGCCGATGCCGCTGCAGTGGCTGGGCGGCTGGCTGCCCAGCACGGCGGGCATCCAGGCCTCGCTGCGGCTCAACCAGATGGGCGCGCCGCTGGCGGACGTGCTGCCCTGGCTGGGCAAGCTGGCCACGGTGTTCGGCCTGGCACTGGCGGGACTGCTGTGGGCGGGACGGCTGCGCGTCGGGCCATACCCGCGCCGTTGAGAATTTCTCTCATCGCGGGGGATACTGGCGGACTTTTCCTTCCTCCATCCGACACTCGCCGCCATGAGCTCCAGCACCCGCATCGAGAAAGACACCTTCGGTCCCATCGAAGTCCCCGCCGACCACCTGTGGGGCGCGCAGACGCAGCGTTCGCTGCAGAACTTCGACATCTCGGGCGAGCGCCAGCCGCTGGAGATCATCCAGGCACTGGCCCTGGTGAAGCGGGCCTCGGCCGTGGTCAACCAGCAGCTGGGCCTGCAGGACGCGAAGAAGACCGATGCCATCGTGGCCGCCGCCGACGAGGTGCTGGCCGGCAAGCATCCGCATGAGTTCCCGCTGGTCGTCTGGCAGACCGGCTCGGGCACGCAGACCAACATGAACGTCAACGAGGTGCTGGCCAACCGCGCGAGCGAGCTGCTCGGCGGCCAGCGCGGCGAAGGCCGCCTGGTGCACCCCAACGACGACGTCAACCGCAGCCAGTCGAGCAACGACGTCTTTCCCACCGCCATGCACGTGGCGGCCGTGCAGGCGCTCACGCACAAGCTGCTGCCGGCCATCGCCAAGCTGCGCGCCACGCTGGCGAAGAAGTCCGAGGACTTCATGGACATCGTCAAGATCGGCCGCACCCACCTGCAGGACGCCACGCCCCTGACGCTGGGCCAGGAGGTCTCGGGCTGGGTCGCGCAACTGGACCAGAACGAGCGCCACGTGCGCGCCGCCCTGCCCCACCTGTGCGAGCTGGCCCTGGGCGGCACCGCGGTGGGCACCGGCCTGAACGCGCCCAGGGGCTATGCCGAGGGCGTCGCCGCCGAGCTGGCCCGCCTCACGGGCCTGCCCTTCGTGACGGCGCCGAGCAAGTTCGAGGTGATGGCGGCCTGCGACGCCTTCGTGCATGCGCACGGCGCGCTCAAGACGCTGGCCGCCAGCATGAACAAGATCGCCAACGACGTGCGCTGGCTGGCGAGCGGTCCGCGCAGCGGCATCGGCGAGCTGAGCATTCCCGAGAACGAGCCCGGCTCGTCGATCATGCCCGGCAAGGTCAACCCGACGCAGAGCGAGGCCGTGACCATGCTGGCCGCGCAGGTGATGGGCAACGACGTGGCCATCAACATCGGCGGCATGTCGGGCAACTTCGAGCTGAACGTGTTCCGCCCCATGGTGGCCCACAACTTCCTGCAGAGCGTGCGCCTGCTGGCCGACGGCATCGTGAGCTTCAACGACCACTGCGCCGTGGGCATCGAGCCCAACCGCGACCGCATCGCCGAGCTGGTGAGCCGCTCGCTGATGCTGGTGACGGCGCTGAACACGCACATCGGCTACGACAAGGCGGCCTACATCGCCAAGAAGGCACACAAGGAAGGCACCAGCCTGCGCGAGGCGGCCATCGCCTCGGGGCACCTGACGGGCGAGCAGTTCGACCAGTGGGTGATTCCCGAGAACATGACCGGCCGCTGAGCGCCCGCATTCGCCTGCAGGAGCCCTCCATTTGAGCGACCGCCGCCAGGACGCCGACATGGCGCCGACCGACGTCCCGACGCCTGGCGCACCGCGACGCGCCAAGGCCTGGCCGCTCATGGCCCTCGTCGCCATCGCGACCGGCTTCGTGGTGCTGGGCCACGATGGGCGGCGGGTCGCGCAGATGCTGGTGCTGCTGCTGCCCGCGCTGGCCTGGATGGCCTGGCCGGTGCGCAGCACGGCGGTGCACCGCGCCCGGCGGGTGGCGGTGCTGGCGGCGGTGATGGCCTTCGCGGCCGACGGCGTGGTGCGGGCCTACCTGCTGGACACCTACCAGTCCGCGCCAGACGGCGCGGTGGTGCTGGGCGCGCTGGCCAACACCAATGCGCGGGAAAGCGGCGAGTACCTGCAGATGCACTGGCGCACGGCCGCGCTGTGGTGCGCGGTGATGGGGGCCGCGGGCTATGCCGTGTGGCGGCTGACGGCCTACGGGCGGCGACGCCGCATCGCCACGGCCGCCGGAGCGCCACGCGATGCCGCCGATGGCGGTGCAGCAGGCACGCCGATCGAGGTCGAGGTCGCGCCCCACCGCGCCTGGCTGGCCCTGCTGGTGGTGGCCTTCGCCTTCGGTGCACTGGCCCATGCCAGCAAGCCCTGGCGGCGGCTGCATCCGGTGGTCTTCTGGACGCAGTGGGTCGACGATGCGGGCGACCTGCGCACCGCCTGGGCCGACCAGCAGCGCATGCGCGACGCCGCCCTGCAGCACGCCCATGCGGCGGCGCCACAGGTGACGCGCGCAGGGCCATCGACGGTGGTGCTGGTCATCACCGACAGCATCAACCGCGACAACCTGGGGCTTTACGGCTACGGTCGCAACACCACGCCGCGCCTGGCGGCCGCGCAGCGGCGCGAGCCGCAGCAGATGACGGTGCTGCGCCATGCCTGGTCGGTGGACGCCAGCACGCTGCCGGCCATGGCCAACATGATGCGATTCGGCCAGCCCACGGCCGCCGACGCGCAGCACCTGCTGCCGCTGGCGCGCGCCGCCGGCTACAAGGTCTGGTGGATGAGCAACCACGACGACGTGGCCATCGAGCAGCAGCATGCGCGTCTCGCCGACGAGGTCGAGATCGTCAACCGCGTGCCGGGCCGCGCCAGTGCCTCGCTCGATGGCGAACTGCTCGACTGCGTGCAGGAAGCCCTGGCCGACCCGGCCGAGCGCAAGCTGATCGTGGTGCACCTGCTGGGCGCCCATCCGCATTACCGGCTGCGCTTTCCGGGCACGCAGGACAACCCCTTCGACGACACGGTGGACGCGGTCGAGTCGGGCCTGATCGCCAAGGGCCGCCCGGCGTGGGTGCGGCGCTTCCGCCAGGACTACGACAACGCCCTGCTGTACCACGACTTCGTGGTCGCCGAGACGCTGCAGCTCACGCGCACCGTGGGGCGCCTGGCCGAGTACCGGGCCTGGGTCTACGTCTCGGACCATGGCCAGGAGGTGGGCCACGGCAGCGACCATGTGGGCCACAGCCCGAGCACGGCCTCGGGCTACCGCATCCCGGCCATCGTGTGGCGCAACCAGGTGCCGGCCGATGTGCCATCGGTGGCCGAACGTCCCTTCCGCGCGGACTGGCTGGGATGGACGATGGCCGACCTGCTGGCCCTGCAGTGGAAGGGCCAGGTCGCCGGGCGCGATGTGCTGGCAGCCGACTACCGGTGGGAGGCGCCGGTGCTGCCGGTGAAGGTGCGGTCGTATCTGGATTGAGGCGGTGGCTGGGCTTCCAGGTTGTCTCGCGCTGGCGGTGCTGTTTGTTGGGGACGGATGCGGGTGAGAAGTCCGGGGTGCGCACGCCGGGGCCGGGGCCTGGGGGCCGCGGGCTCATACTTTTTCAGAAATCGCCCGCGGCCCCCAGGCCCCGACCCCGCCGCGCGTGACACCGCGGGGTGCACTAAGAGAGCCGGTGCAAGACGGGCGCTCGACCAGCAAACGTCCTCCTGAGGCTGCAGGGCGCTCATGCCAGCCGATCAACCATCACGCAGGCCCTGGTGCCGGTGAGGGTGTGGCGGCGCGCCTGTGGGGCGCCGAGGAGCGCAGGACGGACGGGCTGCGGGCCTGCCGAAGGACAGGCCCGCTTCGTGAACTGACTCGCGGCAGTTGTTTGAGCGCAGCGCGAAGCGCGTAGCGAGTTCTGCCGCGGCCCGTCTGCCCGAGCACCGCAGGGAAGTCGGCGCGCAGCGCCGACCGCCCCACTTGAAGCGCCGACACGCCCTCACCGGCGCCAGGGCCGGACCATCGACAACGGCGGAACCTCCCGGCCCTTGCCGAAGCAGCACCTCAAAGTGTCAAAGCCTCAAAGCCCCAGGCACATCCAAGACCCTGAGCAACCACCCATCAGGCGATGGGATACGTCCCCGGCAACAGAATGCTCCGATCCACGTTCTGCAACTGCGTGTGCCCGCAGAAGGCCATCGTGGTGTCCAGCTCCTTGTGGATGATCTGCAGCGCCCGCGTCACGCCCGCCTCGCCCATCGCGCCCAGGCCGTAGACCATCGAGCGGCCGATCATCGTGCCGCGGGCACCCAGGGCCCAGGCCTTGAGCACGTCCTGGCCGCTGCGGATGCCGCCGTCCATCCACACCTCCAGCCGGTGGCCCACCGCGTCCACGATGGCAGGCAGGGCCGAGATGCTGCTGGGCGCGCCGTCGAGCTGGCGGCCGCCGTGGTTGCTCACCACGATGGCGTCGGCACCGGCATCGGCGGCCATGCGAGCGTCTTCCTCGACCATGATCCCCTTCAGGATCAGCTTGCCGCCCCATTGCTGCTTGACCCATTCGATGTCGGCCCACGACAGGCGCGGATCGAACTGCTCGTTGGTCCAGGCGGCCAGCGAGCTCATGTCGCTCACGCCCTTCACATGGCCCACCAGGTTGCGGAAGGTGCGGCGCTTCGTCTGCGCCATGCCCAGCACCCAGCGCGGCTTGGTCGCCAGGTTGAGGATGTTCTTGAGCGTCGGCCGGGGCGGCGCCGTCAGGCCGTTCTTGAGGTCCTTGTGGCGCTGGCCGATCACCTGCAGGTCCAGTGTCAGCACCAGTGCGCTGCACTTGGCCGCCTTGCAGCGCTCGATCATGCGGGCCATGGCGTCGCGGTCGCGCATCATGTACAGCTGGAACCAGAAGGGCGCCGTCGTGTTCTGCGCGATGTCCTCGATGGAGCAGATGCTCATGGTCGACAGCGTGAACGGGATGCCGAACTTCTCGGCCGCGCGGGCCGCGTGGATCTCGCCGTCGGCATGCTGCATGCCCGTCAGGCCCACGGGCGCGATGGCCACGGGCATCCTGGCCGGGACGCCCACCATCGTGGTGGCGGTGCTGCGGTTCTCCAGGTTGACGGCCACGCGCTGGCGCAGCTTGATCTTGTGGAAGTCCTCCTCGTTGGCGCGGTAGGTGCCTTCGGTCCAGGCGCCGGAGTCGGCGTAGTCGTAGAACATGCGCGGCACGCGCTTCTGCGCCAGCACGCGCAGGTCTTCGATGTTGGTGATGACGGTCATGGATGCTTCGGAAGGGCCGGCGCGGCGCGACGGGCGCGCCGGCCTTCGGCCTAGTCAATGGACCACGGTCAGGGTGAAGGGCCAGACATACGCCTGCAGCGTGACGTAAAGGCCCACCAGTGCCGCGAGCGCGATCGAGTGGAAGAAAACGTAACGGAGGATATCGCCTTCGTGATTGAACCAGCGGGTGGCGGTGGAGGCGACGACGATGGACTGCGCGTCGATCATCTTGCCCATCACGCCACCCGAGCTGTTGGCCGCGCCCATCAGGTTGGCCGACAGGCCCAGTTGCTCGGCCGCCACCTTCTGCATGCCGCCGAAGAGCACGTTCGAGGCGGTGTCCGAACCCGTGAGCGCCACACCGATCCAGCCCATCAGCGTGCCGAAGAAGGGATACAGCACGCCGGTGTTGGCGAAGGCCAGGCCCAGCGTGGTGTCGGTGCCCGAGAAGCGCGTGAGCGTGCCCAGCGCCAGCATCAGCACGATGGTCAGCAGCGAGTAGCGCACCATCCACAGCGTGCGGAAGAAGGTACCCACGATGGCCACCGGGCTGTACTTCATCAGCAGGGCGCTGAGCACGGCCGCCAGCAGGATGCCGCTGCCGGTGGCCGACAGCAGGTTCAGCACGTAGACGGCGGCCTCCTTGTGGGGCGTGGTCACCACGGGCGGCATCTTGTCGATCATGTTGTGCAGGCCCGGCATCGGGAAGCTGGGCGCGAACAGGCCGTTGAGCCAGGTCTTGACAGCGGGCAGGCCCCAGACGAACACGAACAGCGACAGGATCAGCCAGGGCATCCAGGCGCGCACCAGCGCGGCGCGGCTGTGCTGGCGAACCGGCTGCGGCGGCTTGGCCTCGGCGGCGCTGGGGTCGTTGCCGCGCATCGAGGGCGAGGTCCAGATGCGCTTGGGCTGCCACACGCGCAGGAAGGCCACCAGGCTCAGCATCGAGACGACGGCCGCGATGATGTCCACCAGCTCCGGCCCGATGAAGTTGGAGACCAGGAACTGCGGCACCGCGAAGCTCACGCCCGTGACCAGGATGGCGGGCCAGATCTCCATCATGGCCTTGCGGCCGGCGAAGGCCCAGATCAGCCAGAAGGGCACCATCAGCGAGAAGAAGGGCAGTTGCCGGCCGATCATGGCCGTCACCTCCATCAGGTCGTAGCCGTGCACCTTGGCCAGCGTGATCACCGGCGTGCCCAGCGCGCCGAAGGCCACCGGCGCCGTGTTGGCGATCAGCGAGAGACCCGAGGCCGCCAGCGGCGAGAAGCCCAGCCCGATCAGGATCGCCGCCGTCACCGCCACCGGCGTGCCGAAGCCGGCCGCGCCCTCGAAGAAGGCGCCGAAGCAGAAGGCGATCAGCAGCAGCTGGATGCGCCGGTCCTCGGTGATGCCCGAGAGCGAATCCTGCAGCACCGCGAAGCTGCCGTTCTGCTCGGTCAGCTGGTGCAGGAAGATGATGTTCAGCACGATCCAGCCGATGGGCAGCAGGCCGGTGAAGGCACCGAAGAGCGCCGCGCGCCCGGCCAGGTCGGCGGGCATGCCGTAGGCGAAGACGGCCACCAGCAGCGCGGCGACGAGGCCCATGCCGGCGGCGATGTGCGCCTTGATGTGGAAGAAGCCCAAGGCGGCCAGCATCACCACCACTGGGATCGCCGCGAGGGCGGTGGAGATGAACATGTTGCCGAACGGGTCGTAGATCTGCTGCCAGGGCATGGCGTGTCTCCTTGCGTGTTGTTGTGGACGGTGCGGGCATGCTGCCTGTCGTGCGGCTGCCACGCAACGGGACGCGACTTTAGGAGCGGGCGGCGGCCGGGGGGCTGAAAACGATGCGCGGCGGGCGTGAATCTTTTTCACGGCCGGCCGGTAAGGAGCGGGACGGGGCTTCGACAAGCTCAGCGCGAACGGTCTGGGGTGCGGCAGGCGTCGGCGAAGCTGCCCCGGCCGGACGGGGGGCGGCGGGCCTCGGCGAAGGTGCCCGCGGACGGCCGGCGCGCAGCGCGCCCTCAGTCCCGCATCGCCTGCCGGATCCAGTCGACGAAGGCGGCGCACTCCCAGCGTTCCAGCGTACCGGGCTTCCAGCACAGGAAGTAGTCGTGCGGCGAGCGCACGCTGCGCCGCGACAGGCGCACCAGCCGGCCGCTGTCCAGCCAGCCCTGTCCAAGCCGGAGGCGCATCAGCGCCACGCCAAAGCCGGCGACGGCGGCGTCCAGCACCAGGCCCAGGTCGTTGAACTGGTTGCCCGAGGCGGGCTCGGGCAGGCCGATGCCGCAGGCGCGGAACCAGGTACGCCAGGGCTCCAGCGGCGAGCGGATCAGGTGGGCGCGGCCGATCTCGGCCTCGGTGTCGAAGTCGCCCTCGAAGGGGCCGGCCTCGCCCAGGTACTCGGGGCTGCACACAGGGCAGACCTCGTCGGAGAGCAGGTGCATCGACTCCCGGTCCGGAAACGGGCCGACGCCGAAGCGCAGCTCGATGTCGGCCTCCTCGGCCGTCACGTTGTGGATGGGGATGGCCACCTGCAGCATCAGCTCGATGTCGGGGTAGGCATGGCGGAACAGCGCCAGCCGCGGCAACAGCAACTGGCGCGAGAAGGTGGGCGTCACGGCCACGCGCAGCCGCGTGGAGGCGGGCGCTGCCCGGGCCGGGCGCGGTGCGTCCTGCAGCGCCGCCATGGCTTCGCGCACCCGCAGCAGATAGGCCGCGCCCTCGGCCGAAGGCAGGAACTCGCCGCGCGCCGCGAAGAGCTTGAGCCCCAGCTGCGTCTCCAATTGCCGGATGCGGTGGCTCACCGCGCTGGGCGTGACCGACAGCTCGGCCGCCGCCTGCGTCACGCTGCGCAGGCGCGCGACGGCCTCGAAGGCCAGGAGGGACTGGATGGGCGGAATGCGGACGGCGGTCATGGGGTGGTCACGGATCGGGCGTGGGCGAGAGGCGGGCCGCGAGATGGTCGATCACGGTGCGGCATTTGGGCGGCAGGTGCCGGTCCGGCGGATACAGCAGCCAGGCCTGGCCGGTGTAGGGGCCGAGGAACTCCCAGTCGCCCAGCACCTGCTGCAGTTCGCCGGCGGCCAGGGCGGCGCGGGCACTGAAATCGGGCAGGCAGGCGATGCCCAGGCCGCGGCGCGCCGCGTCCAGCCGCGCGCCGCTGTGGTTGACGGCATAGCGGCCATGCACCGCCACCTCCGCCTGCTCGTCGCCGCGGCGAAAGCGCCAGTGGTGGTCGCGCGGATGCTCGCCCAGCCACAGGCAGCTGTGGCCGGGCAAGTCCTGCGGATGCGCGGGCATGCCGGCCGCTGCCAGGTAGGCGGGCGCGGCGCACAGCAGGTGGCGCACCGGCATCAGCGGCCGGCCGGCCAGGCCTTCGGGGGGCTGGCGGGTGATGCGCACGACCAGGTCCACGTCCTCGCGCACCGGGTCGATGTCGCGGTCGTCGGCGACCAGGTGCACCTCCAGGTTGGGCTGCGTGGCCAGCAGCTCCAGCACCAGCGGATGCAGCACCTGATGGGCCAGGGCCTTGGGCGCGCTCAGCCGCACCACGCCGGCCGGCGCCGCCGCGAAGCGCTGGCCGACCTGCAGCGTGGCCTGGGCCGCGGCCACCAGTTCGGCGCAATGGGCGAAGGCCTCGCGGCCTGCCTCGGTCAGCCGCTGCTGGCGGGTGGTGCGGGCCAGCAGGCGCACGCCCAGGGCCTCCTCCAGCCGCGCCACCTGGCGGCTCACGGCCGAGGGCGTCATGCCCAGCGCGCGGGCGGCGGCCGAGAAGCTGCCGCGCTCCGCCACCTGGGCGAACGCCACCATCTCGGACAGCAGGTGCAGTGGCGCATTGATTCCCATGGGGAAGGGATTTTGTTCCGGCGCAGCGGCTGGTCGTGGGAAAGATGGCGCCCAAGAATCACCGCCATGCCGATCACGTTCTCTTCCCGCCTGCGCGCCCACCGGGTCACCGGTGCCCTGGCCGCACCTGAACTGCTGCTGCTCGCCGTGGCCGCCGTGTGGGGCGCGAGCTATGCCGTCACCAAGCCGGTGCTGGGCCAGATGCCCGTGGCCGCCTTCCTGGCGCTGCGCTTTGCGCTCACCTTCGCGGTACTGGCGCCCGCGTTGCGACCGCTGCGGCGCCCGGGCGGGGCGGCCGGGCTGGCGGTGGGCGGGGTGCTGGGGCTGTTGCTGCTGGCCATCTTCGTCTGCGAGACCGAGGGCCTGCGGCGCACGCCGGCCGGTCAGGCCGCCTTCCTGATCAGCCTGTGCGTGGCTTTCACGCCCTGGGTGGACTGGGCGTTGTCCGGCCACCGGCCGGCGCTGCGGCTCTTTGCGGCCACCGGCTTGTGCGTGGCGGGCACCGCTTTGCTGGCGCTCGATGGCCAGGCGCCGGCGGGCCATGCCACGGGCGCGGCGCTGATGCTGGCGGCCGCGCTGCTGCGTGCCTGCATGGTGTGCCTGACGCGGCGCCTGGCCTCGTGCCATGCGCTGCCGGCGCTGTCGCTCACGGCCGTGCAGTGCGGCGTGGTGGCGCTGGGGGCCTCGGTGCTGGCGCTGCGGCCGGGGTCAGGCGGCTGGGTGCCGCCGCCCGCGTCCGTGGCTTTCTGGGCCGCGATGGCCTTCCTGGTGCTGGGCTGCACCGTGTTCGCCTTCTTCGCGCAGAACCATGCGGTGCAGCGCATGCCGCCCAGCCGGGCGGCGCTGCTGATGGGCAGCGAGCCGCTGTTCGGCGCGCTGATCGCCGTCGCCCTGCTGGGCGAGCGGCTGGATGCGACGGGCTGGCTCGGCGGGTTGCTTATCGCCGGCGCCGCGGCCTGGGCCGGGCTACCGCGCCGCCAACGTGCTCAGCGCCCCCAGGCGCAGCCGCCGTCCACCACCAGCGTGGAGCCGACCACGTAGTCGCCCGCCCGCGAGGCCAGGTAGATGGCGGCGCCGGCCATGTCCTCCGGCGTGCCCACGCGGCCCAGCGGCACGCGGTCGGCCACCTCCTCGGCGTGGTCGCGGGCCTCCTTGTTCATGCTGGAGGCGAAAGGGCCGGGGGCGATGGCACTGACGACGATGCGCTCCGGTGCCAGGCGCAGCGCCATGCGCTTGGTCAGGTGGATCAGGCCGGCCTTGCTGGCGGCGTAAGAATACGTTTCCCAGGGGTTGACCGAGATGCCGTCGATGGAGGCGATGTGGATCACCTTCGCCAGGTGGTCGGTGGCCGCCTTCTTGAGCATGGGCGTCAGCGCCTGCGTGAGGAAGAAGGGCGACTTCATGTTGAGGTCCACCACCTTGTCCCAGCCGCTCTCGGGGAATTCTTCATACGGTGCGCCCCACGCCGCGCCCGCGTTGTTGACCAGGATGTCGAGCGAGTCCTCGTGCTTCGCATAGGCGGCGACCAGCGCCTGCACGCCTTCCATCGTCGACACGTCCGCCGGCAGCGAGACGCAATGGCCCAGCGCCGACAGCTCCTTCGCCGTCTGGTCGCACGCGTCGGCCTTGCGGGCCGAGATGTAGACGCGGGCGCCCTGCGCGAGATAGCCCTCGGCGATCATGCGGCCGATGCCGCGCGAGCCGCCGGTGATCAGGGCCGTGCGGCCCTTGAGCGAGAAGAGGTTCGAGGTGTCCATGGTGCGTGTCTGTCTCCTTCGGTGCGGCAGCTTAAGAGCGCCTGCCGCGCGGGGCCGTCGCCAAGGCGCCAAACGCAACCGGATGCATCGAAGCGCATTTCCGACATAAGGGGAATCCCGGAGCGCGGTATGGTTACGACCTCCAAAAGAACAACGCCTGCCCCTGCCTATGCTCGACCGACGCTCCTTCGTCTCTTCCGGCGCCGCCGCCTTCGCCCTGGGTCTTCTGGGCCGGCCCGCCTCCGCACAGAACGCCAAGGCCCTGCAGCTGAGCCAGCCGCGGCCCTTCTCGTGGGACGGCCTGGTGGCCGATGCCCAGGCCCTGGCCGGCCGGCCCTATGCGCAGGAGAACCGCCTGCCGAAGGACGTGCTGGAGCGCATCGACTACGACGCCCACGGCAAGATCCGCTTCGACACCGACTACGCCCTCTTCAAGGACGGGCCGGGCGCGTTTCCGGTCACCTTCTTCCACCTGGGCCGCTTCTTCCAGGTGCCGGTGCACATGCATGTGCTGGAGAACGCGGGCGGCGATGTCTTCTCGCGCGAGATCGTCTACGACAGCGCCTACTTCGACATGCCCGCCGACAGCCCGGCCAAGCAGTTGCCCGACGGCGCAGGTTTTGCCGGCTTCCGCTTCCAGGAAAGCCGCCTGGGCGACCAGGCCAAGCTGGACTGGCGCAAGAACGACTGGGTGGCCTTCCTGGGTGCCTCGTACTTCCGCGCCATCGGCGAGCTCTACCAGTACGGCCTGTCGGCCCGCGGCATCGCGCTGGACGTGGCCCTGCCCGACCGGCCGGAGGAGTTCCCCAACTTCACCCGCTTCTGGTTCGAGCCGCCCAAGGACGACACCACGGTCGTCGTCTATGCATTGCTCGAAGGCCCGAGCGTCACCGGCGCCTTCCGCTTCGTGATGCAGCGCAAGGCGGCGGTCATCATGGACATCGAGCAGCGCATCTTCCTGCGCCGCGATGTGGGCCGCCTGGGCCTGGTGCCGCTGACCTCGATGTACTGGTACTCCGAGACGCTGGGCGCTCGCGGGATCGACTGGCGGCCCGAGGTGCACGACTCCGACGGCCTGGCGCTGTGGACGGGCGGTGGCGAGCGCATCTGGCGCCCGCTCAACAACCCGGCCGTCACGCGCGCCTCGCAGTTCAACGACCGCGCGCCCAAGGGCTTCGGCCTGCTGCAGCGCGACCGCGCCTTCGACCACTACCAGGACGGCGTGATGTACGACAAACGCCCCAGCCTCTGGGTGGAGCCGCTCGGCGATTGGGGCGAGGGCTCGGTGCAATTGATCGAGATCCCGACCGACGACGAGATCCACGACAACATCGTCGCCTTCTGGGTGCCGGCCGCGCCCGCCACCAAGGGCAGCAGCTACAGCCTGCGCTACCGCCTGTACTGGCAGGCCGATGAGCCCTTCCCCGGCCCGCTGGCACGCTGCGTGGCCACGCGCATCGGCCGCGGCGGCCAGCCGGGCCAGCCGCGTCCGCAGGGCGTGCGCAAGTTCATGGTGGAGTTTGTCGGCGGCACGCTCAAGGACATTCCCTTCGGCGTCAAGCCCGAGGCGGTGCTCACGGCATCGAGCGGCAGCTTCTCGTACGTCTTCACCGAGGCGGTCCCCAACGGCGTGCCGGGCCACTGGCGCGCGCAGTTCGACTTCACGCCCGCAGCCGGCAACAACGAGCCGGTGGACATGCGCCTGTACCTGCGCAACGGGGGCGTCACGCTGACGGAGACCTGGCTGTACCAGCTGCAGCCGGGTTGAGCGGGCGGCGAGGTCGCCGGGCCAGGCGCGGCGACGCGCTTCAGGCGTTGCGGTCGAAGTACGTTGCCGGCGTGCGGCCCAGTTGCCGCTTGAACATCGCGATGAAGGCACTGACGCTGTCGTAGCCCAGGTCCAGCGCCACCTGCGTGACAGGCTGGCCCTCGGCCAGCCATTCCAGCGAGCGCAGCACACGTGCACGCTGCACCCAGGCGGTGAAGCTCAGGCTGGTCTCGGCGACGAAGCGGCGGCTGAGGCTGCGGTCCGACAGTCCGGCCCAGGCCGCCCAGTCCACCAGGGAACGGCGTTCGCCGGGCGCGGCCAGCAGGGCGCGGGCGATGCGCAGCAGCCTTGCGTCGTGCGGCATCGGCAGGCCCAGTGGCTGCGGCGTCAGGCCCCGGATCTCGTCCACGATCACCACGGCCAAGCGGTCCTGCGCGGCATCGGGCCCGGCGCTCGTACGTCCGGCGCAGCGCAGTGCAGCCTCCCACAGCAGCGGTGTGACGGACAGCGTGCAGGGCACGGCCGGCAGCGCATCGCAGGCCGGACTCGCCACGTACAGCGACCAGCCGGTGAAGGCGCCATGCATGCGGGCGGCATGTTGCTCGCGCGGCGGTATCCACACGGCATGGCGCGCCGGCACCACCCAGTTGCCGGCGTCGGTGCCCACGCTGAGCACGCCTCGGCCGCAGCCGATCAACTGGCCGCGTACATGGCGATGCGGGGCGGTGTCATGGTCCGCTTCGGTCCCGGCGCGGCCCACCACCAGGGGGCCGCCGTCGTCGTCGTGCAGGTCGAGCCAGGGGCCGTGGTGGAGCATGGCGTGATCGCGCTATCGAATGGCGCGGCGAGCTTAGCACCGGCGTTTGGCGCGCCCTAGCATGGGCCGCATGACTTCACACAACCCTTCTCAGGCCGGCGCGCCGCACGGCACCGAGGCCATCGACCTCGACCGGCTCTATGCCCCGCCCGCCGAATCCATCCTCAAGGGCGTGCTGCCGGAGCTGACCGACTTCCATGCCGACTACCTGCGCGCGGCCACGTTCTTCTGCCTGGCCACGGGCAGCAGCGGCGGCCTGGACGCTTCGCCGCGCGGCGGGCCACCGGGCTTCGTACAGGTACTCGACGCGCGGACCGTCGCCTTCGCCGACTGGCCCGGCAACAACCGGCTGGCCTCGTTGCGCAACCTGGAGGAAGACGCGCGGGTGGCCCTGCTCTTCCTTTTTCCGGGCCTGGAGGTGTTCCTGCGCATCAACGGCCGGGCGCGCCTGTCCCGCGCGCCGGAGTTGCTGGCGCGCCTCGCGGAAAGCGGCAAGACACCGAAGCTCGGGGTCGTGGTCGACATCGACGAGACGCTGTTCCACTGCGGCAAGGCTGTCAACCGGGCGCGGCTGTGGGCGGCCGAGTCGCAGCTGGACCGTGCCGCGCTGCCCTCCATCGGCCGCATGAAGGCGGCGGTGATGGGGCTGGACGAGGGGCAGGTGGCGCAGGTGGACGCGCACTACACGCACGCTGTGCGCCACGACCTGTACTGACCCGCGGCCCCGTCCCGTGCTGCACGCAGTCTTTGTGGTCCTCGCGGTGGGTCAGCGAGAGGCCCAGGCGGCCGTCGCGGCGGCCAGGGCTGGCGCGCTCGGCCGCTGCGCGGGGTGGGGCTGCATGCAGCGTTCGGCCAGGGCTGCCGCGTCGTCCGGCGCGGGGCCTTCGGCAAGCGCGCACAGCTCCGACAGCAGCACGCCGAAGGCCCGCACGTCCATGCGGCGCAGGGCGTCGCCCAGGGCGCCTTGCGGGGCAAAGGCCGCGGCGCCGAAGTCGCCGAGCAGCGCCGTCGCTTCACCGGCCGGCGCATCGGGGCACCACAGCAGGTTGTGGGCATACAGGTCGCCGTGCACCAGGCCGCGCGCATGCAGGTGTGCCAACGCCGAGGCCACGTCGGCCGCGATGCGCAGGGCCACATCGACAGTCAGCTGAAGATCGGCCGGATACACGTCGCGCGTGCAGCTGTCGAAGCTGGGCGGGCCGGCCAGCGTGCGGTAGTGCGGCGAGATGCGTGCCATCACGAGGCCTTGCGTGCCCTCGGGATGACCTTGCAGCCGCCCGAGCACCGGAATGAGCCGGGGATGCGTACCCGCCGCCAGGCTGGCCGCCATCTCGGTCAGTGGCCAACCGTCGCTGGTGACCTCGCCCTTGAAGAGCTTGATCGCCACTGGCCGTGCCGCCGCGCCTTCGCCCAGCATGCCGGCATGGATGCGGCCCGAGGCGCCTTCGCCGAGCAGCTCGCCCACGTGCAGCGCCGACCAGTCGATGGCGTCCGAGGCCAGGCCATGGCGTGCCGCGTCCTCGACCGCCGCATTGAATGCGTTGCCGCCCACGGCCAGCCACGACAGGGCCGGCAGCTCGGCCAGCCAGCCCGGCAGCGCATCGAAGCGATTGGCCGCAAGGCGCAGCAGTTCCAGCGCCTGGCACTGTCGCAGGTCGGGCAGGGCCGCGAGCCGGTTGCCGGCCAGCATCAGCTTCTGCAGCCGCGGGCGCCGGCCCAGTTCGGCAGGCAGTTCGGCGAGGTCGTTGTCGGTCAGGATCAACCAGCGCAACCGCGTGGGCAACGCCTCGGCGGGCACATGGGCGATGCGGTTGCCCTTGAAGCCCACCATCTCCAGCTGCGGGCAGGTGCCCAGCGCGGTGGGCAGTTCAGTGAAGCGGTTGGATGAGGCGAAGAGGACGCGCAGCCGGTGCAGCCGGTGCAGGTCGTCGGGCAGGGTGCTCAGGCAGTTGCCGGACAGGTCCAGCACCTCCAGCGTGTCGGCCAGATCGAAGACCTCGCGCGGGAAGGTGTCGAGGTCGGCCGCGATGCGCAGCCGACTCGCGCCAGTCAGTTCGCCGGCGCGCAGCCGTTGCAGGTCGTCGGTCATCGTGGCAGTTTAGGCGGGAGGGGGTGGCTCCCTCTCCCGCGAGGGGAGGGGGCCTCATCCGTGCCGCGCCTCAGGTCGGGCGCGAGGGTTTCGTTCGGGCCGCGCCTCAGGCCAGACGGAAGCGGTAGATGCCGTCCTCGCCTCGCTCGCGCCGCAACTGGCCTGCGAACCAGAGGCAGTGCAGGTGCGCGATGGTCTCGCCCAGGGCGAAGGTCATCTGGTGCAGGTCGAGTTCGCGCTTGAAGAGGATGGGCAGGGCCTCGGCCGCCGTGTGCGGCTTCTGCGCGCAGGCAGCCTGCAGTTCGGCCAGACGGTCGCGGTGGTGCTCCTGCAGCTGCTCCACGCGGCGGTGGATGCCGCGGAAGGGCTTGCCGTGGGCCGGCAGGCCCAGCGTCTCGGCGGGCAGGGCGTTGAAGCGTTCGATGCTGTCGAGAAAGAGGCGCAATGAATTGGCCTCGGGCTCGCCCGCATGCACGCTCACGTTTGTGGAGATGCGCGGCAGCATCATGTCGCCGCCCAGCAGCACACCCGCGTGGCGACCGGCTTCGTCCTGCCATTGCAGCGATTCGCAGAACAGCGAGATGTGCTCGGGCGCGTGGCCGTAGCCGGCGATGCAGCGCCAGTCATGGTCGCCGATGCGGATCACGTCGCCATCCATCATGCGCACGAAGCGGTCCGGCACGGCGGGCACCATGTTGCTGTAGTAGCTCGTGCGCGCCCGCAGCTTGGCCAGCGCCTCGGGGTCGTTCATGCCATGAGACGCGAAGAAGGCCGCGGCGGCCTCGCCGCCGGCCAGCGTGTCGCCGGCGGTGCTGAGCACGCGGGCCACGTGATAGTCGGTGGAGCTGATCCACAGCGGCGCGTCCCAGCGCTCGCACAACCAGTGCGCCAGGCCGATGTGGTCCGGGTGCATGTGGGTGACGATCACGCGCAGGATCGGCAGGCCTTGCAGTTCGGTCTCGAACACCTGTTCCCACTGCTGGCGCGCCTCGTCGCGGGCGATGCAGCAGTCCACCACGCTCCAGCCCTCGCGGCCGTCGATGCAGTCGCGCAGCAGCCAGAGGTTGATGTGGTCCAGCGCGAAGGGCAGGCGCATGCGGATCCAGCGCACGCCGGGCGCGACCTCGATGGTCTTGCCGGGCTCGGGCAGGGCGTCGCCCAGGGGGTAGTGGAGTTCGCGTTCGAGGAGGTTCATGCGGCATTGCCGGTGGCGGCCGGCTCGGCTAGTATTGACGTTTACGTCAACGTAAGAGTTGCGCTCATTGTAGGCAGCGCCTTCAGATGGCGCTGTCACCGGTGCGCGACCCTTCGCCGGGCGCGGCGATCCCTCTGGCATGTCCAACACCACCTACACCATCGGCGAACTGGCCAAGGAATTCGACCTCACGACGCGGGCCATCCGCTTCTACGAGGACATGGGTCTGCTCACGCCGGAGCGCCAGGGCCGCAACCGCGTCTACACCGCGCGCGACCGGGCGCGGCTGCTGCTCACGCTGCGCGCCAAGCGGCTCGGCCTGAGCCTGACCGAGGCGCGCGACGTGCTCGACATGTACGACAGCCCGCGCGACACCGTGCCCCAGCTCGAGGCCTTTCTGCGCGTGCTGGGCGCCCACCGCGAGCGGCTGGAGGCCCAGATGGCCGAGTTGCAGGCCAACCTGGCCGAGGTGCGCGCGCAGGAGACTGCCAGCCGCTCGGCGCTGGCCCGCGCCCGCAAGGCCGCCACCAAGGCCACCGCGTAGGACGGCACGCCGCCCGCTGACACAATGCCCGCCATGACCGACCCGATCCAAGAACTGTTCGCCCACAACCGCGCCTGGTCTGCCCAGATGGAGCGCGACCGCCCCGGCTTCTTCACCAGCCTGGTCAAGCAGCAGACGCCCAAGTTCATGTGGATCGGCTGCTCCGACAGCCGCGTGCCCGCGAACCAGATCACCGGCCTGGAGCCGGGCGAGGTGTTCGTGCACCGCAACGTGGCCAACGTGGTGGTCCATTCCGACCTCAACGCGCTGTCCACCATCCAGTTCGCGGTCGACCTGCTCAAGGTGGAGCACATCATGGTGGTCGGCCACTACGGCTGCGCCGGCGTCAAGGCGGCCATGAAGGGCACCCGCGTGGGCCTGGCCGACAACTGGATCCGCCACATCCAGGACGTGCGCGACCGCCACGCCGTCATGCTGGAGAGCCTGCCCGAGGCCGTGCGCGACGACGCGCTGTGCGAGCTCAACGTGGCCGAGCAGGTGGTCAACGTGGCGGTGAGCACCGTCATGGTCGACGCCTGGAGCCGCGGCCAGAAGGTCACCATCCACGGTTGGGCCTTCGGCGTGCACGACGGCCTGCTGCAGGACCTGGGCATCAGCGTCGACGGCGGCAAGCCGCTCGACGGCATCTACAAGGCGGCGGTTCAGCGAATCCGTGCCAAGTGGAGTGCGCCCGCCGCCGCCACGCCGCAGCCGCGCGCACAGGCGGTCATCCAGGGCCAGTGAGGCCGGGCGCAGGGGCAGGAAGGGCGCGGCCGTCATGTTTCCCCAGCGCCTGGATTCGCCGCTCGCCTATGGCATCGCCAAGGCGCTGATCGACGGCTTCAACCGGCATTACCGGCTGTTCCGCGCCGAGTCGGCCCGCGCCAAGCACCGCTTCGAGACCGCCGACTGGGCCGGCCAGCAGCGCGCGCAGCGCGAGCGCATCGAGTTCTACGCCCTGCGCGTCGCCGAGGCCGTGGCCCGGCTGGAGAAGGAGTTCAGCGCGGGCACCCAGCCCATGGATGTGTGGCAGCAGGTCAAGCTGCACTACATCGGCCTGCTGGTGGACCATCACCAGCCCGAGCTGGCCGAGAGCTTCTTCAACTCGGTCACCATCAAGATCCTGCACCGGGCCTACTTCCAGAACGACTTCATCTTCGTGCGGCCGGCCATCAGCACCGAGTACATCGAGCCGCAGGGCGCGCCCACCTACCGCGCCTACTACCCGCGCGACGGCTCGCTGGCCGGCAGCGTGATGCAGTTGGTGAACGGGTTCGGCCTGATCGTGCCCTTCGCCGACCTGGCGGGCGACGCGCAGCAGGTGGCGCAGGCCGTGCTGGGCGCGCTGGGGCCAGTGCGGCTACGGGCCAACTTCCAGCTGCAGGTGCTGTCGGGGCTGTTCTTCCGCAACAAGGGCGCCTACGTGGTGGGCCGCGTGCAGAACGGCTTCACCGAGCTGCCCTTCGCCCTGCCCATCCTGCACGACGCGAACGGGCGCCTGGTGATCGATGCGGCCCTGTTCGGCGAGGACGAGCTGCAGATGCTGTTCTCCTTCGCGCGGGCCTACTTCATGGTCGACATGGAGGTGCCCAGCGCCTGGGTGCGCTTCCTGCGCGCGCTCATGCCGCACAAGCCGCGGGCCGAGCTCTACAGCGCGCTGGGCCTGGCCAAGCAGGGCAAGACGCTGTTCTACCGCGACTTCCTCTCGCACCTCAACTACAGCAGCGACCGCTTCCGCATCGCGCCGGGCATTCCGGGCATGGTGATGCTGGTGTTCGACCTGCCCTCCTTTCCCTACGTCTTCAAGGTCATCAAGGACTTCTACCCGCCGCCCAAGGACACCACGCGCGAGCAGGTCAAGCGCAAGTACCAGCTGGTCAAGCAGCACGACCGCGTGGGCCGCATGGCCGACACGCTCGAGTACAGCGAGGTGGGCTTTCCGCTGGACCGTTTCGAGCCCGCGCTGGTCGATGAGCTGCAACGCTTCGCGCCCAGCCAGGTCGAGATCGGCGACCGCGACGGCAACGGCGAGATGGAGCTGGTGATCCGGCACGTGTACATCGAGCGGCGCATGATCCCGTTGAACATCCTGCTGGCCGAATGCCTGGAGCAGATCGCGCAGCCCGAGTCGCCGGCCGCGGCCGAGCGGGCGCAGCAGCAGCTGACGCAGGCCGTGGTGGAGTACGGCCATGCCATCAAGGACATGGTGGCCGCCAACATCTTCCCCGGCGACATGCTGTGGAAGAACTTCGGCCTCACGCGCGGCGGCAAGGTGGTGTTCTACGACTACGACGAGATCGAATACCTCACCGACTGCCAGTTCCGCCGCGTGCCGCCGCCTCGCTGCGAGGAGGACGAGCTGAGCGGCGAGCCCTGGTACAGCGTGGGCCCGCGCGACGTGTTCCCCGAGACCTTCGAGCCCTTCCTGCTGGCCAACGACCATGTGCGCGCCGCCTTCATGGCGCACCACGCCGACCTGCTCGACGCCGCCTTCTGGCAGCGCCACAAGGAACGCATCCTGGCCGGCCACATGCTGGACGTGTTTCCCTACGACGAGCGGCGGCGCTTCAGTCGTGCCCAGCGCGGCGAGAGCGTCGGTGCGAGCGATGCCGACGACGCCGCCGAGATGCCCGCCGCTGCTGCTGCCGGTCCGGCCCCGGTACCGAACGCCCGGGCTGCCGCCGCAACGCCCTGATCCTTTCCACCCACTTGCACAAGGAGACCCCCGCCATGTCCGACTCCATCGTCATCCTCGGCGCTGCCCGCACGCCCATGGGTGCCTTCCAGGGCGATTTCGCCTCGCTCGCCGCGCACGACCTGGGCGGTGTTGCCATCAAGGCGGCCGTCGAACGCGCCGGCATCGCGCCCGACGCCGTGGGCGAGGTGCTGTTCGGCAACTGCCTGATGGCCGGCCAGGGCCAGGCGCCGGCCCGCCAGGCGGCCTACAAGGCCGGCCTGCCCGACAGCGCGGGTGCCGTCACGCTCAGCAAGATGTGCGGCTCGGCCATGAAGGCCGCCATGCTGGCGCACGACCTGCTGCTGGCCGGCACCCACGAGGTGATGGTGGCCGGCGGCATGGAGAGCATGACCAATGCGCCCTACCTGATGCTCAAGGGCCGCGGCGGCTACCGCATGGGCCATGACCGCATCTTCGACCACATGATGCTCGACGGCCTCGAGGACGCCTACCAGCCCGGCCGCAGCATGGGCACCTTCGGCGAGGACTGCGCCGCCAAGTACCGGTTCACCCGCGAGCAGCAGGACGCCTTCGCCATCGCCAGCGTGCAGCGCGCCCAGCATGCGAGCCGCGACGGCCTGTTCCAGGCCGAGATCGCGCCCGTCACCGTCAGGGGCCGCGCCGGCGAGACCGTGATCGCGCTGGACGAAGGCCCGGGAAAGGTCAAGCTCGACAAGATCCCCACGCTCAAGCCCGCCTTCAAGAAGGATGGCGGCACCATCACCGCCGCCTCCAGTTCCTCGATCAACGACGGCGCCGCGGCGCTGGTGATGAGCACCGAGTCGCATGCGAAGAAGATCAGCGCCAGGCCCATCGCCCGCCTGGTGGCCCATGCCACGCATGCGCAGCAGCCCGAGTGGTTCTCCACCGCACCGGTGGGGGCCGTGCAGAAGCTCTTCGCCAAGGCCGGCTGGACGGTGAAGGACGTGGACCTGTGGGAGGTCAATGAGGCCTTCGCCGTGGTGCCCATGGCGCTGATGCACGAGCTGGGCGTGTCGCACGACATCGTCAACGTCCACGGCGGCGCCTGCGCGCTGGGCCACCCCATCGGCGCCAGCGGCGCGCGCATCATGGTCACGCTGATCCACGCGCTGCAGCAGCGCGGCAAGAAGCGCGGCGTGGCGACGCTGTGCATCGGCGGCGGCGAAGGCACCGCGGTCGCCATTGAACTGCTATGACACCCCCCAAGCCGCTTCGCGGCTCCAGGCGGCCGCCAGAGGCGGCTGCTCTTTGGGCACGTCCAAGCCTGCGCAGGCAGGCTCGGAGCCGCGGCCCTCAGCCCCTCTCTTGCGCCTTCGGCTTGGAGGGGGGCGCACCCGGAGGCCTGGCAAAGCCAGTTCCTCGGGTGCCTTGACATGGCCTGCTCCGCGGCCCCTCGATGTGCGCGGATGCAGGATGACCCACTCGTTCCTTTTCTTTTATCGACTCCCTGTGACTTCGTCTTCCTTCAAGCTCCGTCCCCTGCTCGCCGGCCTGCTGGCCGCTTCCTTCCTGGCCGCCGTTCCGGCCCATGCCCGCGACGAGGCGCTGCTCCAGGCCGCCACGGCCGAGCAGCCGGCCGTGGTCCAGACGCTGGAGAAGCTGGTCAACATCGAGACCGGCACCGGCAACGCCGACGGCATGGCCGTGGCCGGTGCCTACCTGGAAGAGCGGCTCAAGGCCCTGGGCTTCACCGTCACGCGCAGCGCGGCGGCCGGCCCGGTGGTGGGCGACAACATCGTCGGCACGCTCAAGGGCAAGGGTGGCAAGCGCCTGCTGCTCATCTCGCACATGGACACCGTGTACCCCAAGGGCACGCTGGCCAAGTCGCCCTTCAAGATCGAGGGCGACAAGGCCTACGGCCCGGGCATCGCCGACGACAAGGGCGGCAACGCCGTCATCCTGCATGCGCTGCAGTTGCTCAAGGCGCGCGGCTTCCAGGACTTCGGCAGCATCACGGTGCTGTTCAACACCGACGAGGAGAAGGGCTCCTTCGGCTCGCGCGACCTGATCCAGCAGGAGGCGGCCAAGGCCGACTACGTGCTGTCCTTCGAGCCCTCGTCGGCCATCAAGGAGGGCTTCACGCTGGGCACCTCGGGCATTGCCTACGTGCAGGTCAACATCAAGGGCAAGGCCTCGCATGCAGGCGCCGCGCCCGAGTTGGGTGTCAACGCGCTGGTCGAGGCGTCCGATCTGGTGCTTCGCACCATGGACATCGACGACAAGGCCCGCGGCCTGCGCTTCAACTGGACCATCGCCAAGGCCGGCGCCGTGTCCAACATCATTCCCGACAGCGCTACGCTCAATGCCGACGTGCGCTACGCCCGCAACGAGGACTTCGAGGCGGCCATGAAGGAGCTGGAGGCCCGCGCGCAGAAGAAGAAGCTGCCCAACGCCGACGTGCAGGTGCTGGTCACCCGCGGCCGGCCGGCCTTCAACGCGGGCGAGGCGGGCAAGGTGCTGATCGACAAGGCCGTGGGCTACTACACCGAGGCCGGCGGCAACCTGGTCATCGAAGAACGCTCCGGCGGCGGTACCGATGCGGCCTACGCCGCGCTGGCCGGCAAACCGGTGATCGAGAGCCTGGGCCTGCCCGGCTTCAACTACCACAGCGACAAGGCCGAGTATGTGCAGATCGACGCGATCCCGCGCCGCCTGTACATGGCGACCCGACTCATCATGGACCTTGGCGCAGGCCGCTGAAGCGCACGCCAGCATGATCCAGAACGCCGAACAACTCCGCGCGCTCTATGCCGCCCCCGGCGAGCGCGCGCTGCGCAAGCAACTCGACCACCTTGACGTGCACGGCCGGCGCTTCGTGGCCTTGTCGCCCTTCTGCGTGGTGGCGAGCGGCGGCGTGCATGGCGCGCTGCTCGATGCCTCGCCGCGCGGCGGTGCGCCCGGTTTCGTCAAGGCCAGCGAGGACGGCCGCACGCTGCTGCTGCCCGATTCCGGCGGCAACAACCGGCTCGACACCTTCGAGAACCTGCTGGCCGATCCGCGCATCGCGCTGATCTTCCTGGTGCCCGGCGTGGACGAGACGCTGCGCGTCAACGGCCGTGCCCGGCTTCGCGACGAGCCGGCGTTCACCGGCCAGTTCGAGGGCGAGCGCCAGAGACCCAGGCTGGTGGTCGAGGTGCAGGTGCACGAGGCCTACCTGCACTGCCCCAAGGCCTTCATGCGCTCGCAGCTGTGGGATGCATCGACGTGGGGGCCGCGTTCGGCCCTGCCCACGCTCAACCAGATGATCCACGACCAGATGGGCACGGCTGCCCCGGCGGAGTCGCAGGACCAGATGCTGGCCCGCTACCGCACGCAGCTCGACGAGGAAGGGCGCCCCGGCACCTGATCTTCCGCGGGCTCACGACCGCACACGACAACGACAGGAGACTCGACCCATGCTGCTCACCCCCGACCAGGAAGCCATCCGCGACGCCGTGCGCGAGTTCGCCCAGGCCGAGCTGTGGCCCCACGCGGCGCAGTGGGACCGCGACCACCATTTCCCCAAGGATGTTCACCAGGGCCTGGCCCAGCTGGGCGCCTACGGCATCTGCGTGCCCGAGGAACATGGGGGCGCCGGCCTGGACTACCTCACGCTCGCGCTGGTGCTGGAAGAGATCGCCGCTGGCGACGGTGGCACCAGCACCGCCATCAGCGTCACCAACTGCCCGGTCAACGCCATCCTGATGCGCTACGGCAATGCGCAGCAGAAGAAGCAATGGCTGGAGCCGCTGGCGCAGGGCCGCATGCTGGGCGCCTTCTGCCTGACCGAGCCGCAGGCCGGCAGCGATGCCAGCAGCCTGCGCACCACGGCCAGGAAAGACGCCGACGGCTGGGTGATCGACGGCACCAAGCAGTTCATCACGAGCGGCAAGAACGGCCAGGTGGCCATCGTCATCGCCATGACCGACAAGGCCGCCGGCAAGAAGGGCATGAGCGCCTTCCTCGTGCCCACCGATGCGCCGGGCTATACCGTGGCACGCCTGGAGGACAAACTGGGCCAGCACAGCAGCGACACCGCGCTGATCCAGTTCGACGGCTGCCGCATCCCGGCCGAGAACCTCATCGGCGCCGAAGGCGAGGGCTACAAGATCGCCCTGGGCGCGCTGGAAGGCGGGCGCATCGGCATCGCGGCGCAGAGCGTGGGCATGGCGCGCAGCGCCTTCGAATTCGCGCTGCAGTACGCCAAGGACCGCACGGCCTTCGGCGGCCCCATCTTCGACCAGCAGGCCGTGGGCTTTCGCCTGGCCGACTGCGCCACGCAACTGGAGGCCGCGCGCCAGCTCATCTGGCATGCGGCCAGCCTGCGCGATGCCGGCCAGCCCTGCCTCAAGGAGGCCGCCATGGCCAAGCTCTTCGCCAGCGAAATGGCCGAGCGCGTGTGCAGCGCCGCCATCCAGACGCTGGGCGGCTACGGCTACGTGAAGGACTTTCCGCTGGAGCGCATCTACCGCGACGTGCGCGTGTGCCAGATCTACGAAGGCACCTCGGACATCCAGAAGCTGCTGATCCAGCGCGCGCTGGCCTGAGCCGTCACGGGCCGCTGCTATCCTGCCCGGATGACGGGCGACAGGCTTCAACGGCTTCGGCGATGGTGGGGCGATGCGCCCCATGCCGATGCACGCGTGGACCTCACGCTGGCGCGGGCCTACATCCTCGACACGCGGGACACGCCCTTCGTGGCGGCGCTCACGGCGGCCGTCTTCTGGATCACCTTCGCCGTGCTCACGCGGCAGGCGGGCGTGTTCGTCTGGGCCGCGATGGTCCACGGCATGCAGTGGCACATGTACCGCCACCTGCACGGCGTGGATCCGGCCACCTTCCGCCCCGAGGACGCCGCCCGCTGGCGCCGCCGGCTGGAGTGGCGCATGCTGCTGCCGGGCCTGGTCTGGGCGGCGGCGCCCTGGCTGTTCTTTCCGCGCGGCGACCTGGCGCTCATCCTGCTGCAGTACTTCTTCATCAGTGGCGTGGCCAGCGTCTCGATCGCTGCGCTGGCGCAGTGGTGGCTGGCCACGCTGTGCTTCGGCGTGCCGCTATACCTCAGCATCGCCGTGCGGCTGATGACGGCCGGTGAGGGCGGCCCGGCCGTGCTGATGGGCGTGCTGGCGCTGTCGCAGCTGCTGGCCACGCTGCACTACGCCCGCAAGCAGAACCTGCTGATCGTCGGCGCCATCGAGTCGGGCCTGGAGAACGCCCGCCTGGCCGAGGCCCTGCAGACCGAGCTGGACCGCGTGGCCCAGTTGGCGGCGCAGCGCGCGCGCATCTTTGCCGCGGCCAACCACGACCTGCGCCAGCCCATGCATGCCCTGGCCGTCTTCATCGATGCGCTGGAAGGCGGCCGTCCCGCCGCACCGGCCGCCGTGCGCCATATGCAGGGCAGCATCGAGGCTCTGCGCGGCTCGGTCGATGCGCTGCTCGACATCGCGCAACTGGACCGCGGTGCCGTGGCCGTGCAGCTGGCGCCGGTGGACCTGGGCGAATTGTTCGACGCCCTTCATGGACGCTTCGCGACGGCGGCAGCGGCCAAGGGGCTGCGGCTGCGGGCGCGCCCCACCGCCGCCCGCGTGAATGCGGATGCGCAGATGCTCTCCCGCCTGCTCGCCAACCTGGTGGACAACGCGCTCAAGTACACCGCTCAGGGCAGCGTGCTGATGGCGGCGCGTGCGTCCACGCAGGACGGCGAGGCAGGCTGGCGCATCGAGGTGCGCGACAGTGGCATCGGCATTGCGCCGGAGCACCGCGAGCAGGTCTTCGAGGAGTTCTTCCAGGTCGACAACCCGGGCCGCGACCGTTCGCGCGGGCTGGGCCTGGGCCTGGCGCTGGTGGCCAGCATGGCCCGCACGCTGGGCAGCCGCATCGCACTGCGCAGCGCGCCGGGGCAGGGCAGCACCTTCTCGCTCTGGCTCGCGGCCGCGCCGCCGCTACCCGAGGCGCCGGCCGCCGAAGCGCTGCCGCCCTGTACACCGGCACGCATCCTGGTGCTGGACGACGAGGCGCCCGTGCGCGAGGGCATGCGTGCGCTGCTGGGCGGCTGGGGCCACGACGTGGTGGTCGCCGCCTCACCCGGCGAGGCGTTGGCGCTGCCCGGTCGCTTCGACCTGCTGCTGAGCGATCTTCGCCTGGGCGAGGGTCTGTCGGGCCTGGCCGCGGCACGCACGCTCCATGGCCTGGGCAAGGTGCGCGAGGTGGTCGTGGTGACCGGCGAGACCGCGCAGGCCGACCGGGCCCAGGTCGAGGCGGCCGGCTTCCAGCTGCTGTACAAGCCCGTGTCGTCGGCTGCGCTGCGGGCCGCCATCGTGCGCGCCGTCGGCCCCTGCCTGGAAGCCGGTGGTGCCGCCGCTGCCGGCCCTGTCTTTTCCTGATGCCTCTTCCCATGCCCGCACCCGCGACGCTGCCCGCGTCCTCGCAACCCTGCCCCTGCGGCCGCAAGGCGCGAGGCCGTTCAATCGCCTTCGCCGACTGCTGCGGTCGCTTCCTGGCCGATGCGCAGACGCCTGCCGACGAGCGTGCCGCGCGCGTGTCCGATGCGGAGACGCTCATGCGTTCGCGCTACACCGCCTATGGCCTGGGCGATGAGGCCTACCTGCTGGCCACCTGGCATCCGCGAACGCGGCCCGCCATGCTGCAGTTGTCCGAGTCGCCTTCGGTGCAATGGCTGGGCCTGGATGTGCGGGCGCACCTGCCGCTGGGCGCAGACTTGGCCGAGGTGGAATTCGTCGCCCGTTCGCGCGATGCCCCCGGCCGGGCTTCGCGCCTGCACGAGCGCAGCCGCTTCGTGCGCGAAGACGGCCGCTGGTATTACGTGGACGGCGACCTGCGCTGATCTGCCTCGCTTGGCGCGTCCACCCGTGGACCCGCCGCAGCCACCCGCCGCATGGCGATGGCATGGAAAGGACACACCACCGCGCAATCGCTGCAGCCGGTGCAGGCGGGGGCGTCATGCAACACCGCCTGCTTCTTCCAGTCGCGGCTTTCGAGACTGAGCACATGCGGTGGGCAGGCCGCCACGCACCAGCCGCAGCCGGTGCAGCGCGCGGCGTCGACCAGGGGCAGCCAGCCGGGGCGGTGGCGGCTGTCGCGCGATGAAGCGGGAGGGGCGTCGCTGGCCATGGTGTTCCTGGCCCAGTCTACGTTCGCTCGCCGAGGCAGGGCCGCGCCCTATACTGAAAAAATGAACGAACTCGTCCATTCGCGCGTGCGCCGCAGTGCCGCCGCGAAGCCTGCCGCCAGCCGCACCAACGATCCGGAGCGCACGCGCGCCAACATCCTTGAAGTGGCGGCCGAGGAGTTTGCTGAAAAGGGCCTGGCCGGGGCCCGCATCGACGAGATCGCCGCGCTGACGCAGACGAGCAAGCGGATGATCTACTACTACTTCGGCAGCAAGGAGGGCCTGTACCTTGCCGTGCTGGAAGAGTCGTACCGGCAGGTCCGCGAGATCGAGGCCGACCTGCGCCTGGAGGACCTGGAGCCCGAGACCGCACTGCGCCGCCTGGTGGCCTTCACCTTCGACCACCACCTGCAGCACGAACGCTTCATTCGCCTGGTGATGAGCGAGAACATCCACCGCGGCCAGTACATCGCCGCCTCGCAGCGCATCCAGGAGCTGAACGTGCCGGCCATTGCGGCCATCGAGCGGCTGTATGCGAGGGGCCTCGCCAGCGGCGTCTTCCGGCCCGGGCTCGACGCGGTGGACATCCATGCCTCTATTTCGGCGCTGAGCTTCTTCAACGTCTCGAACCGGCATACATTCGGGGCGCTGTTCAAGCTCGACACCACCTCCGCCGCCTACATGGCGCACCGCCGGGAAAGCGTGATCGACATGGTGGTGCGCTTCGTCAGCGCGCCCTGACCGCCGCCCCCCGGCCTCGGGTTTCTCCGGGAGCGAAAAACTAACCAGTTCGTACAAACTCCGCCCTTCTTCAAGGAGCGTGTATGTGGGGGAACTGTCTCGATCGGCTGTGCCGGTTTTTCTCCTTCGCCATGGTCGTCTGCCTGGCGCTGATGGTGGTCATGGTGTTCGGCAACGTCGTGCTGCGCTATGGCTTCAACGACGGCCTGCTGATCTCCGAGGAGCTGTCGCGCTGGCTCTTCGTGTGGATGACCTTCCTGGGCGCGCTGGTGGCGCTGCGCTCGCACCAGCACCTGGGCACAGACACGCTGGTGTCGCGCCTGCCGCGCGTGGGCAAGAAGCTGTGCCTGGGCGCCAGCCACCTGCTCATGCTGATGCTGTGCTTCTTCATGCTGCAGGGCTCGTGGGTGCAGATGCAGATCAACCGCGAGAGCACCAGCGCCGTCATGGAGGTCTCCATGGCCTGGTTCTACGGCGCGGGCGTGTTCTTCTCGGCCATCGCCATGGTCTTCATCGCCACCGAGTTCGTGGCGCTGCTGGCGGGCCGGCTCGCCGAGTCCGAGCTGATCGGCGTGACCGAATCCGAGGACGCGCCGCACGAGGCCGCCTCCCAACCCTCGCGCTGAAAGGACGGCCATGACCATCGCGATCTTCCTCGGCGCCCTGCTCGGCGCCATGGCCCTGGGCGTGCCCATCGCCTTCTCGCTGCTGGCCTGCGGCGCGGCGCTGATGTGGCACATGGACATGTTCGATCCGCAGATCCTGGCGCAGAACACGCTGGAGGGCGCCAACAGCTTCCCGCTGCTGGCCGTGCCCTTCTTCATGCTGGCCGGCGAGATCATGAATGCCGGCGGCCTGTCTCGGCGCATCGTCAACTTCGCGATGACGCTGGTGGGCCATGTGCGCGGCGGCCTGGGCTACGTGGGCATCATGGCGGCCATCATCATGGCCTCGCTGTCGGGCTCGGCCGTGGCCGATGCCGCCGCCCTTGCGGCGCTGCTGCTGCCCATGATGAACCGCGCCGGCTACGACAAGGCGCGCTCGGCGGGCCTGCTGTCGGCGGCCTCGATCATCGCGCCCATCATCCCGCCCTCCATCGGCTTCGTGGTCTTCGGCGTGGCGGCCAATGTGTCGATCTCCAAGCTCTTCATGGCCGGCATCGCGCCGGGCATCATGCTGGGCGCGGCGCTGTGGATCACCTGGTGGTGGCTGGTGCGCAAGGAGAACATCCAGCCCGCCCCGCGTGCCAGCCGCGCCGAGGTGCTCACCGCCCTCAAGGACGCCACCTTCGCGCTCGTGCTGCCGGTGATCGTGATCGTGGGCCTGAAGTTCGGCGTCTTCACGCCCACCGAGGCGGCCGTGGTGGCCGCCGTGTACGCGCTATTCGTCTCGACCGTGATCTACAAGGAGCTCAAGCTCTCGCAGCTCTACGGCCTGTTCGAGGCCGCCGCGCGCACCACCGCCGTCATCATGTTCCTGGTGGCCGCAGCGATGGTGTCGGCCTGGATGATCACCGTGGCCAACCTGCCGGCCGAACTGGTGGCCGTGCTGCAGCCCCTGCTCGACCGCCCGATCCTGCTGATGTTCGTGATCATGGTCATCACCATGCTGGTGGGCACGGCCATGGACATGACGCCCACCATCCTGATCCTCACGCCGGTGTTCATGCCCATCGTCAAGGCCGCGGGCATCGACCCGGTGTACTTCGGCGTGCTGTTCATCATCAACAACGCCATCGGCCTGATCACGCCGCCGGTGGGCACGGTGCTCAGCACCGTGGCCGGCGTGGGCAAGGTGAGCATGGACGAGGTCACCAAGGGCGTGTGGCCCTTCATGGTGGCGCAGTTCGGCGTGATGTTCCTGATGGTGTTCTTCCCCGCCCTGGTGATCGTGCCTGCGCGCTGGTTCCACGGCTGAGCGACCGCTCCTTTCTTCTTTCCGTTTTTCTTCTCGCGACCCAGGAGACCCCCGACATGAAGCGACTCTTCCTCAAGACCATCGTGGCCGCCGTGGCCCTCGCCGCCGCCGGCATGGCGCCCGCGCAGACGCGCACCATCAAGTTCGCCAACCAGAACGCCAAGGGCCACCCCATCGTGCTGGGCATGGAGAAGTTCGCGGAGCTGGTGGACAAGAAGTCCGCCGGCCGCCTGAAGGTGCAGGTCTTCCCCGGCGGCGTGCTGGGCAGCGACCAGGCCAACGTGTCGGCCCTGCAGGGCGGCACGCTCGAGATGGCGTCGATGAACTCGGGCATCTTCTCCAGCCTGGTGAAGGACTTCGCGATCTACGACTTCCCCTTCCTCTTCGGCAACGCGCGCGAGGCCGATGCGGTGGTGGACGGCCCCTTCGGCCAGAACCTGCACAAGAAGCTGGAAGACAAGGGCCTGGTCGGCCTGGCCTATTACGAGCTGGGCTTCCGCCAGATCACCAACAGCAAGCGCCCGATCCAGAAGGTGGAAGACATTGCGGGCCTCAAGCTGCGCGTGATCCCCAGTCCGATCAATGTGGACTGGGTCAAGGCGCTGGGTGCCAACCCCACCCCGCTGCCCTTCCCGGAGGTGTATGCCGCGCTGGAGCAGAAGGCGGTGGACGGCCAGGAGAACCCGGTGGCCACCATCAAGGCCGCCAAACTCTACGAAGTGCAGAAGTACATGACGATCACCAACCACCAGTACAACCCGCAGTCGGTGGTGATCAGCAAGAAGTTCTGGGACCAGCTGCCGCCGGCCGACCAGAAGATCCTGAAGGAGGCCGCGGTCGAGTCGGCCCAGTACGAGCGCACCCAGTCGCGCGCCATTCTGCAAAGCGGCCTGGAAGACCTGAAGAAGGCCGGCATGGAAGTGAACGAGTTGTCCGCCGCCGAGGTGACCAAGCTGCGCGAGAAGATGAAGCCCGTGATCGACAAGAACTCGGCCAGCGTGGGCGAGGGCACCGTGCAGGCCATGATGGCCGAGCTGGCCAAGCTGCGGAAGTGATGGCGGCAGGGCCGCGCGTGTGGCCCTGTCCATCGAGGCGGCCTGCGGGCCGCCTTTTTCTTTGGGCCCGCAGGGCCCGGTGCCCATGTTTTCTATGATCCCGCCATGGCCACTCTCTACGACCTCGCCCTCCACGCCATCCGCAAGCACTGGGCCGAGCACGACAACGCTTACCCGCAGAAGCTGCTGCTCACGCCGGCCCAGTACGACGCGCTGATCCAGGCCCGGCGCAATGGCCGCATCGCCATCAACATGGGCGACGAAGGGCTGGACAAGGAACGCTTCATGGGCGTGCCGCTGGCGCAGAGCGACACCACCCTCGGCGTGCTGGTGACGGCGGACGGGCAGGAGTGGCCGCTGGCCGGCGTTTGACGCCGCCTCGTCCGACCAAACCTATGCAGCGCCGGGTCCGCGCTGCGCCGGCGCCTGCGCCATCAGCCGTTCCAGCACCTCGATGCGGTGCCGGTGCGGCGTGGTGATCGCGTAGAAGCGCTCCTGCAGCGCGTCGGAGCGCCCCACGATCGCCAGCGTGCCGTTGCGCAACTCGTCCTGTACCACCACCTCGGGCAGCACCGTGAGCCAGCCGCTGTCGCGCGCGATCAGTCGCAGCATGGCCATGTCGTCCACCTCGGCGCGCAGCCGGGGCGTCACGCCGGCCGAGGCGCACAGGCCGTCGAACTGCCCACGCAGCGCGTGGCGTGGGCCGGGCAGGGCGATCTCCAGCCCATCGAGGTCCTCCGGGATGCGCAGCGGCCGGCCCTGCCAGCGGCTGGCCGGGCCCACCAGCGAGATCGACTGGCTGCCCAGCAGCCGGCAGTGCAGCGGCCGGTCAGGGTCGGCCGGCACGGTCTCGGTGGCCAGCACCACGTCGAGCTGGTGCTGCACCAGGCGCTCGACCAGGCCTTCGAGCAGGCCCGACTCCAGCGTGAGCACCACCGCCGGATCGGCCAGCAGCGGGCGCAGCCAGTTCTCCTGGTAGTTGCGCGACAGCGTGGCCACGGCGCCGACACGCAGGCGCGTGACGCCGGCGCTGCGGCCCTGCAGCCGGCCGAGCATCTCCTGGCCCAGGCCGAAGATGTTCTCGGCATAGGCCAGCACCAGCTGGCCGGTGTCGGTGAGCACCAGCCGCCGGCCCTCGCGCGTGAACAGCGCCTCGCCCAGCCGGTCCTCCAGCTGCCGGATCTGCGCCGATACGGCCGACTGGGAGGTGTGCAGTTCCTCGGCCGCCCGCGTCAGGTGGCCCAGGATGGCCACGCGCCAGAAATAGAACAGGTGGTGGAAGTTAAGCTGCTCCAGCTGCATCGTTCCTTTTTGAAGATCGATTGGTTCGTATCAATGTAATTTACAGAACGAAATCCGCCAAGCATCATCGCGCCCAGTTTTCTTCGGAGGGTTCGCGATGGACTTCGCACACATCCCGGGGCCGGCCCTGTCGCTGCTGCCGCCCCTCGCCATGGCGCTGGCCGCAGCGCTCGCCCTGTCGGGCCGGCTGGCCGTGGCGGCCAGCTGGCGCGGCTTCCAGGCGCTGTGCGTCCTGGCGCTGGCGGCTGCGGCGCTGGCGCTGCTGGCCGGCCCGGTGCGGCTGCAGGGCTTACCCGGCCTGCAGCCCACGGTGCTCGGCCTCGTGCTGGCGCTGCTGGTGCAGGGCCTGGGCACCGTGATCGCCGGCTTCTCGGCCCGCTACCTGGAAGGCGAGGCCGGCCAGCGCCGCTATGCCGCCGCGCTGGGCGGCGTGCTGGCGGCCGTGCACCTGCTGCTGATGGCCGACCACTGGCTGGTGCTGATCGCCGCCTGGGCCGCCGTCGGCGTCGCCCTGCAGTCGCTGCTGTGCTTCTACCCGGACCGTCCCTTCGCGCTGCTGGCCGCGCATAAGAAGCGCATCGCCGACCGGGTCGCCGACGGGCTGCTGCTTCTGGCCGCGGGCCTGGCCTGGCGCGAGGTGGGCAGCGGCTCGCTGTCGGCGCTGTGGGCGCATGTCGC
This sequence comes from Pseudacidovorax sp. 1753, assembly GCF_040544975.1. Classification (NCBI taxonomy): domain Bacteria; kingdom Pseudomonadati; phylum Pseudomonadota; class Betaproteobacteria; order Burkholderiales; family Comamonadaceae; genus Pseudacidovorax; species Pseudacidovorax sp. 1753. Next base: position 49,701 of record NZ_JBEPKY010000019.1, read on the forward strand.
GCAGCACGGCCTGTCCATGCCTTTGCAGTGGGCTGCCGTGGCGCTGATCCTGGCGGTGGTGTTGCGCACGGCGCTGCTGCCGGTGCATGGCTGGCTCATCCAGGTGATGGAGGCGCCGACGCCGGTGTCGGCTCTGCTGCATGCGGGCGTGGTCAACCTGGGCGGCTTCGTGCTGATCCGCTTCGCGCCGCTGCTGGACGCGGCGGCACCGGCGCGCTGGCTGCTGCTGGGCTTCGGCCTGGCCACCGCGGTGCTGGCGGGCCTGGTCATGCTCACGCGCATCAGCATCAAGGTGCGGCTGGCCTGGTCCACCGTGGCGCAGATGGGCTTCATGCTGCTGGAATGCGCCGTGGGCCTGTACACGCTGGCGGCGCTGCACCTGATCGGCCACTCGCTCTACAAGGCGCATGCCTTCCTGTCGGCCTCGGGCGTGGTGCGCGACACGCGGCGGCAGGCGCTGCATGCGCCGGCCGTGCCCACGGCGCTCAGCCTGCTGCTGGCGCCGGTGCTGGCCATCGGCATGGTGCTCGTCGTGCTCGCCGCCATGGGCGGCCCGGCCTGGCCGCTGTGGTGGAGCGCGCTGCTCGGCCTGGCCTGGGCGCCGATGCTGTGGCTGCCGGCCGCGCCGGCGGCGGTCGGTGCCCGTGTGCGGGCCCTGCTCTGGGGCCTGCTGATGATCGGCGGCCTGGCCCTGGCCGCGCGCCTGATGCATGCGCTGCCGCTGGGGCTGCAGGATGCGCCGCAGGCGCTGGCCGGCCCCGTGGCGCTGCTGGGCATGGTCCTGCTCTACCTGGGCCTCGCCACGCTGCAATGGCGGCCCCAGGCCCTGGCACGCGCGCGGCGCTGGAGCTATGCCGGCTTCTATGTCGATGAGGTTTACACCCGCCTCGCCCTGCGGCTGTGGCCGGCCAGGTGGACGCCCGAGGCGCGTCGTACTGCGCAGGCCGGCCAGCTGTCGGTGCCCGCCGCCTGAGTGCGCCCGATCCCATCCCTCACACGGAGAACACCATGACGGATGTCCTGAATCCTCCACGCGTTGCCTCTGCCGCGGCATCCATCGATGCCACGACGCGGCCCCCACCCGGCGGCCTGCAGGCCGACCGGATCGACGCCGCCTGCCGCCGCGCCTGCGAGGCCATCGCGCCCGCCTGGCCGCTGGACAGTGCCATCGCCGTCAACCCGCACTGGTCGCGCACCGGCATGCCGGTGCGCCGGGTGGCGGCGCGCATGGCCGTGCTGGGCGGCATTCAGGTCTTCCCGCCGCGCGAGCGGCAGGCGCAGGCCTGGACCGAAGGCCGCATCACGGCCGCCGACCTGCAGCAGGCCCTGCAGCAGTTGCATGAAGCGGAACTCACGCCCGAGGCCTGCGTGGCCGCGCTGGCGCGGCCCCTGCCGGTGCAGCCACTGCCGCTGCTGATCGACGTGCTCGACAACGACCCGCAGCGGCACACGCGCCTGGCTTGGCGGCAGGCCATCACCCACCAGGTCAGCCAGACCTGCGCCGCGTGGTTCGACCGGCACCAGGCCGACTGGCAGCCGGCGCGCAAGCAGGGGCTCTACGCCTTCTGGCGCGAGACGCTGCAGCACGACCACGGCATCGGCCTGCTCATGGGTCTGCCGCACATCGGCCGCAGCATCGACGCCCTGCCACCCACGGCCCGCGAGGCCGAGCACTGGGTGATCGAGCGCCTGGGCCTGCCGCCGGCCGTGTGGGCCGACTACCTGGAGTCGGTGCTGCTCACCGTCAATGGCTGGGCGTCGTGGTGCGCCTACCTGGGCTGGCAGGCCCGGCTGGCGGGCCGTGACGATCCGCACCTGCGCGAGCTGCTGGCCATCCGCCTGGCCTGGGGCGCGCTGCTGCTGGATTGCAAGGACGACCTCGCCGCCCGGCAGGCCTTCGCGACCGTGCAGCGCGAGTGGGGCCGTGCGCCGGAGGTGCTGGCGCAGGCCGAGCAGGCGCTGCGTGTGGACGAGGTCTGGCAGGTGGCCCTGGAGGCCGGTTACCAGCGTGGCCTTGCGGCGTCGCTGGCCGGCCGTACGTTGTCGCCTGCGGTGCCGACGCCCGAGGTACAGGCCGCCTTCTGCATCGACGTGCGCAGCGAGCCCCTGCGCCGCGCGCTGGAAGCGGCCTGCCCCAGTATGCAGACCCTGGGCGTGGCCGGCTTCTTCGGCCTGCCGCTCGCGTACACGCCGCTGGGCACCGCCGCGCAGCGGCCGCAGCTGCCCGGGCTCCTGGCGCCCGCCGTGACGGTGGGCGATGTCCTGGTGCCGGCCGATGCCCGCGACGCTGCCGCAGCGGCGCAGCTGCAGCGGCAGGCCGTGCGGGCCCGCCAGCATCGCTTCGCGCTGGGCGACCAGTGGCATGCCGCCAGCCGCTGGCCGGGCGCGGCCTTCTCCTTCGTCGAGGCCGCCGGCCTGGGCTACCTGGGCCGGCTGGGCCGCTGGCTGCGCCCTGGCGTGCAGGACCGCGCGCGCGACGATCTGGACGGCCTGCCCGCGCGCTACCGGTCGGTGTGCCGGCCGCAGCTGCTCGGCCTGGATGACGAGGCGCGCGTGACGCTGGCGGCGCGCGTGCTGCAGTCCATGGGCCTCGTGCGGGGGCTCGCGCCGCTGGTGCTGCTGGTGGGCCACGGCAGCCAGTCGGCCAACAACGCGCATGCGGCGGCGCTCGACTGCGGCGCGTGCTGCGGCCAGACGGGCGAAGTCAATGCGCGCAGCCTGGCGCAGCTGCTCAACGATGCTGCGGTGCGCGAAGGCCTGAAGGCGCAGGGCATCGACGTGCCCGCGTCCACGGTGTTCGTGGCCGCGCTGCACAACACCTCGACCGACGAGATCGAGGGCTTCGACCTCGACCGGCTCTCACCCGACGCCCGCACCCGCTGGGACCGGCTGCAGCCCGTCATCGAGGCCGCCGCGGACCAGGTGCGCCGCGAGCGCGCGCCGCGCCTGGGCCTGGATCCGAGGGCGCCGGCGGAGGTGCTGCATCGCCAGCTGCGCCGCCGCGCCAACGACGGGGCGCAGACGCGTCCGGAATGGGGTCTCGCGGGCAATGCCGCCTTCCTGATCGCGCCACGCCATCGCAGCCAGAACGTGGACCTGGGCGGGCGCGTCTTCCTGCACGACTACGACGCCGCGCTGGACCCGCAAGGCCAGTTGCTGACCCAGTTGATGACCGCGCCCATGCTGGTCACGCACTGGATCAACTGGCAGTACCACGCCTCCACCTGCGACCCCGTGCGGATGGGCAGTGGCAACAAGCTGCTGCACAACGTGGTGGGCGGCACGCTGGGGGTGTTCGAGGGCAATGGCGGCGACCTGCGCATCGGCCTCGCGCGTCAGTCGCTGCACGATGGCCAACGCTGGGTGCATGAGCCGCTGCGGCTCACCGTGGTCATCGACGCACCGCAGGCGGCCATCGAGGCGGTGATCACCGAGCATGCCGTGGTTCGCGACCTGCTGGTCAACGGCTGGCTGCACCTGTGGCGCTTCGAGGGGCAGGCCTTGCAGCGTCTGGCGGAAGGCCGGTGGCACATGCTGGCCTGAAGATGCGGGCCCTGAAAAGAAAAAGGGCCCGCCGTAAAGCGGGCCCCAAGACAGTCCGGGTGTGGAGGGGAAGCAAGAGTCGGAGAAGATCGGACTGCCGAGAACGAAGTATGTAGCGGTGCCCTGAGTGGCACCTGACGGTCCGCACGCAAAGGTAACGGACCGTTCGCGGCCTTCGTTACTTGGGCAGCAGGACCTTGTCGACGACGTGGATCACGCCGTTGGACTGGTAGACGTCGGCGATGGTCACATCGGCCGAGCCGCCCTTCTCGTCGGTGATCTTCACGGTGCTGCCGCTGCGCGTGGCCTTGAGGTTGCCGCCCGCCACGGTCTTGAGCATGGCCTGGCCCTTGCCGTCGTCGATCATCTTCACGAGGGCTGCCGAGTCGACCTTGCCGGGCACGACGTGGTAGGTCAGGATGGTCGTCAGCTGGCCCTTGTTCTCGGGCTTGAGCAGCGTGTCGACGGTGCCGGCGGGCAGTGCCGCGAAGGCTGCGTTGGTGGGCGCGAAGACGGTGAAGGGGCCCGGGCCCTTGAGGGTGTCGACCAGGCCGGCGGCCTTGACGGCGGCGACCAGCGTGGTGTGGTCCTTGGAGTTGACGGCGTTGTCGATGATGTCCTTGGTGGCGTACATCGGTGCGCCGCCCACGGTCACCTGGGCCGATGCGCCGATGGCTGCACCGCCGAGTGCGAAGACGGTGAGGGTGGCGGCGAGGATGCGGGTGGTCTTCTTCGAGAAAGTCATGCAAGGCTCCTTGGGCTGTTGTACCGCCGGATATGCGGCAGGCTCTTCAGATACGGGCCTGTGGCTAGGCTGGATGGCATCGGCCTGCGCGGCGTCGGGGAATGCATCCGGCACGCGTTCTTTTGCGTAGATGCGCGCGCACTGCGGGTGCACGTTGGCGTTCGCAGGTGCTGTGCGTGCTGTGCTGTGCGGTTGGGTGCTCTGGAGTGGGCTTGCGCTTGCGTGGGTTGATGGGGCACAAGTGCTGCGCCGCTAACCGGCAGAGGGCGCCGGCATGCGCGCTCCCGGTGCACGCTCGCGCTGACCGGCTTGTTGCACCCGTGATGTGCTCGCCCTCCACCGACGTGCCTTGCGCACTGCACGGCGCCGCGAATGGCACCTCCGCACGCACACCGGCGCCCTCCACCTCGACGGTGTGTCCGAATGGCCGGGTTTGGCGCTCAGGGCTTCCGAATCCGTTCGTTCTGATCCTGTCGAAGGGCGGAACGGCGCGCTTCGCGAATGCCCGATGTTTCCCCGATCGATACATCACCACCCCCGTGGGGCGGGGCTTCGACAGGCTCAGCCCGAACGGTAGTCGGTTGGCTCGGCCCGAATGGTCCAGGGTCGGCTCCCCTGTGTGGCGCCGAGCCCAAGACCCCACTGCGCGGAAAGGGATGGGTTCGCGCACAGCGTCGAGGCGCATGCCGGCGTCCTCTGCCGGGTTAGCGGTCCAGCCCTCGTGCGTCCTTTGTCAGCTGTGAACGCACATGCAGGGCAGACCCATCACAGCGTCTTCTCGATCAACGCCCCATGGAACAGCACCGGCCCCGTGGGCCCGCGGTCGCCCGGCACGCCGCCCTTGGGTTCCAGGCTGACGGCGAGCGCGGGTGCCTGCTGCAGCACCTGCGCGCTGGCCGCGAGACGCATGCCTGCGGGCGAATCCACCACCCCCAGCGACTGCGGCGTGCGACCGGGCGGCAAGGCCCACAGCTGCAGCGAGCGGTCGGGCGCCACGTTGAAGTCGCCCACCCGCTGCAGCGTGAGCTGGCGATGCTTCGCATCGAAGGTCACCAGCATCGATGCGGCCGAACGGTCGTCGTTCAGCACCGCCACGTACTTGACCTGCTGCGCCTCGCGTGCCTGCTGCCAGAACTGCAGGCCGATCACCCCGGCCAGCACCGTGGCCGCCACGCCGGCGGCCGAGGCCCCGCGCCACAGCGCCAGGCTGCCCCACCAGCCCGTTGTGCGTGTCGGCGGCATGGTGGACGGCGCCGCCTTCTGCTGGGCCAGGCGGGCCTCCTGCAGGTCGGCGTCCACCAGGTTGCGGATGCGCGTCCACACCGCGGCCGGCGGGTTCACCGCAGGCGCGAGTTCGACGAAACCGGTCAGCCGCTCGCGCCACAGCAGCGCGCTCGCGCGCACCGCGGGCTGCTCGCGTGCCAGAGCCTCGAAGCGCCGGCGGGCGCCGCCCCGCAGGGTGCCCAGGGCATGGGCGGCCGACAGCAGGGCCAGCAGGCGGGCATTGGCGGCGATGTTCATGCGAGTCTCCTCGGGCCGGTGGCGGCGGAAGGACGGGGCCGCGTCATGCCGCCTGCTCCATGCAGCCGCGCAGCTTGTCCAGCCCGCGCCGGATCCAGGTCTTGATGGTGCCCAGCGGCTGCGCCAGGCGCGCGGCCAGCTCGCTGTGGCTCAGGTCGCGCAGGTAGGCCAGCGACAGCGCCTCGCGCTGCGCGTTGGGCAGCTGCTGCAGGCACTGGTGCAGCAGCCAGGCCTGCTCGCTGGCATCGGCCAGCTCCTGCGGGCCGGGCCCTGACGCGGGCAGGGTGTCGGCCAGTGTCTCGCTGAATTCCTGCGTCACGTCGGCGCCCTGGCTGGTCTGGCGGCGCAGCAGGTCGAGGGCGCGGCTGCGCACGATCAGCGACATCCAGGCCATCGGCGGGCTCAGCGTCGCGCGGTAATCGGGCGCCGAGCGCCAGATGGTGAGGAAGGCCTCCTGCAGCACGTCCTCCGCCCATTCGTGTTGCCGCACCACGCGCATCGCGAGGCCGAAGAGCCGGGACGAGGTGCGTTCGTACAGCGCCTGGAGGGCGGAGGCGTCGCGGCGGGCGACACGATCGAGCAGACCCAGCAGCTCGTCGTCGGGCGTCGTGGCGGAAGGCATCGGGACATTGTGCGGGAGCGGCGGCCATCTGGTGGGTACGCGCGTTCCCGGCTGCCGGATGCGCGCGGTGGGCGGCGATGAATTCACAAGTCCTTCAACTTTCGCCGGGTATGCATCCGGTCCATGAACGGGGCCGTAAGTCGAACGGGGCAGGCAGCAAGGACAGGTCGCGGAGGGCGACCGCCGACTGCCACCCCGAACCTCAACCCGTTGTTGCCCATCGAAAGGAGCATTCCATGCGCATGACCGCCCCCCTGGCCACCGTGGCCGCCGCCGTCCTGTTGTCCGCCTGTGCCACCGCGCCCATGCCGGCCCCGTACTCGCAGGCCGGCCTGCCCGCCCCTGTCCAGGTGCCCGCCGGCCAGCGCGTCGCGCTCGAGACCGTGGGCGCCGGCACCATCACCTACGAATGCCGCGCCAAGGCCGACATGGCAGGCCAGTACGAGTGGTTCTTCGTCGGCCCCGATGCGCGCCTGATGGACCGCAGCGGCAAGGCCATCGGCCGCTATTACGGCCCGCCGGCCACCTGGGAGAGCATGGACGGCTCCAAGGTCACCGCCACCCAGGTCGCGGTCGCGCCGGGCGGCGCCGGCAACATCCCGCTGCAGCTGGTCAAGGCCAACCCCGCCATGGGCATGGGCGCCATGCAGGGCGTGAGCTACATCCAGCGCGTGGCCACCAAGGGAGGCGTCGCCCCCATGCTGCCCTGCGGTCAGGCCAGCCTGGGCCAGAAGCAGGTCGTCAACTACCAGGCGGACTACATCTTCTACAAGCCGGCGATGTAAGCCCCGCGGGGCGCGGCGGGCCACCTGCCTTTTATGGAACCTGGCGCACTGGCCAGGATGGGAGGCTGGCATGCGCGCCCCTGCTCCCTCTCCCCTCGCAGGAGAGGGGCTCAAGACGGGGTGGGATTGGGACCATGCCCGTCGCTCGCGAAGGACGTGGGCATCCGTCCGACAAGGCACCGCGGCTTTGCCGTCCGGGCGCTGCCGGGGCAGCGGGGTACAACATACGCTGCCCATCAAGCCCGCCGGTCCCATGTCCCAACTCCCTGCTCCGTCGTCCCGATTCGGTCCCCTGGATGTGCACCTGCTGCGCGAGGGAAGCCACGCCCGCCTGTATGAACGGCTGGGCGCGCATCTCGACGACGACGGCACCTTCCACTTCGCCGTCTGGGCCCCCAATGCCAGCCGCGTCGCGGTGATCGGCGACTGGAACGGCTGGAACGACGAGGCCGACGCCCTGCAGCCCCGGTCCGACGGCAGCGGCGTGTGGGAGGGCGAGGGCATCCCGGCGCAGCCCGGGCAGGCCTACAAGTACCGCATCTGGGGCCCGGATGGCCGCTACGTGGGCGAGAAGGCCGACCCCTTCGCCTTCAGCGCCGAACTGCCGCCCGCTACGGGCTCGCGCATCTGGGCCGGCACGCACGAATGGGGCGACTCGGCATGGATGGCCAGCCGCGCCGCGCGCAACGCCCTCGACGCCCCCATGAGCACCTACGAGCTGCACATGGGCTCCTGGCGCCGCCGCGACGGGCAATTCATGGGCTACCGCGAACTGGCGCACGCCCTGGCCGAATACATCGGCTGGATGGGCTTCACGCATGTGGAGCTGATGCCGGTCACCGAGCATCCCTTCTACGGCTCCTGGGGTTACCAGACCACCGGCTACTTCGCGCCCACTTCGCGCTACGGCTCGCCGGAAGACTTCATGTACTTCGTCGACCACCTGCACCAGCAGGGCATCGGCGTCATCCTGGACTGGGTTCCCTCGCACTTCCCCACCGACGCGCACGGCCTGGCCGAGTTCGACGGCACGCACCTGTACGAGCACGCGGATGCGCGGCAGGGCTTCCATCCCGAATGGAACTCGGCCATCTTCAACTACGGCCGCAACGAGGTGCGGGCCTTCCTGATCTCGTCGGCGCTCTACTGGCTCGACCGCTTCCACATCGACGGCATCCGCGTCGACGCCGTGGCCTCGATGCTCTACCTGGACTACGCGCGCCAGCCCGGCGAGTGGGTGCCCAACGTGCACGGCGGCCGCGAGAACCTGGAGGCGGTCTCCTTCCTGCAGGACCTCAACCGCGCCGTCTACCGCGAGCATCCCGACACCTTCACGGTGGCCGAGGAATCGACCGCCTGGCCGCGCGTGTCCCGCCCCATCGAGATGGGCGGGCTGGGCTTCGGCATGAAGTGGAACATGGGCTGGATGCACGACACGCTCGACTACGTGCACGACGACCCGATCCACCGCCGCTACCACCACCACCGGCTGACCTTCTCGCTGGTCTATGCCTTCACCGAGAACTTCGTGCTGCCGTTCTCGCACGACGAAGTGGTCTACGGCAAGGGCTCGCTGATCGGCAAGATGCCCGGCGACGAGTGGCAGCAGTTCGCCAATCTGCGCGCGCTGTTCGGCTACATGTGGGCCCATCCGGGCAAGAAGCTGCTCTTCATGGGCGGCGAGTTCGGCCAGCGCCGCGAATGGACGCACGAAGGCGAGCTGGAATGGTGGGTCAGCGACCAGTGGGGCCACCGCGGCGTGCAGCGCTTCGTGCGCCAGCTCAACCGGCTGCTGCGCGAGGAGCCGGCGCTGCACCAGATCGACTTCGACCCGGCCGGCTTCCAGTGGCTGGACGCCGACGATGCCGAGCGCAGTCTCTACATCTTCCTGCGCAAGCCCAAGGAAGGCGGCGCGCCTGTGCTGGTCGTGTGCAACATGACACCGGTGCCGCGCCCCGGCCTGCGCGTGGGCGTTCCGGTGGCCGGCACCTGGACGGAGCTGCTCAACAGCGATGCGCAGGAGTTCGACGGCAGCGGCTGGGGCAACCTGGGCGGCGTGGACACCGTGCCGGTGCCGGCCCACCGCCAGGCGCAGTCGCTGGTGCTGGCGGTGCCGCCGCTGTCCACGCTCTACCTGCGCGCACCGCTTTCGCCCGACACCGAATCCGAGAAAGGTCTCCTCCGATGAGCGCTCCGGCCTCCCTGCTCAGTGCCCAGCCGCTGGTGCGCCCGATCGGCCTGGCCGATGGGCGGCAGCGTGCCGTCATCGATGCCGTGCTGCCCTGCGTGGACAACGGCCGCTTCGCCGCCAAGTGCGTGGCCGGCGAGTCCTTCGCGGTCGAGGCCCATTGCTTCGCCGAGGGCCATGACATGCTGCGCGTCATGCTGCACTGGCAGCACGAGGGCGAGGCCACCTGGACCGAGGTCGAGATGGCGCTGAAGTGGAACGACGAATGGCATGCCCAGTTCGTGCCGCCGGTGCCCGGGCGCTATCGCTACACCGTCGAGGCCTGGGTGGACGCCTTCGAGTCCTGGCACCACGAGCTGGAGCGCCGCGTGGATGCGGCCGACATCCGCATCGCCGCACGTGTGGGCGCGGCCGAGATCCTGGCCGCCGCCGGCCGCGCACGCGATGCCGGCCAGGCCCAGGACGCGACCCGCCTGCAGGGCTGGGCCATTGCGCTGGAGGCCCGCGCCGCCGATGCCGGCGAGGACGCCGCCCTGCTCAAGGCCCAGGCGCTGGACGAGGGCCTGTCGGCCATCGTGCGCCGCTATCCCGACCGGCGCCATGCCACGGCGCTCAAGCCCGGCTTTCCGCTGGTGGTCGACCGGCCGCTGGCGCGCTACTCGACCTGGTACGAACTCTTTCCGCGCTCCGCCTCGCCCGAGCCGGGCCGGCACGGCACCTTCGCCGATGTGCAGGCCCTGCTGCCCGGCATTGCGAAGATGGGCTTCGACGTGCTGTACTTCCCGCCCATCCATCCGGTGGGGCGGATGCAGCGCAAGGGCCGCAACAACGCGCTGGTGACGGAAGACGGTGACGTCGGAAGCCCCTGGGCCATCGGCGCGGAGGAGGGCGGCCATGACGCGATCCTGCCCGCGCTGGGCACGCACGAGGACTTCCGCGCGCTGGTCAAGGCCGCGCGTGGGCATGGTCTGGAGATCGCGCTGGACATCGCCTTCCAGTGCGCCCCGGACCATCCCTGGGTCAAGGAACACCCGGCCTGGTTCAAGTGGCGCCCCGACGGCACCGTGCAGTACGCCGAGAACCCGCCCAAGAAGTACCAGGACATCTATCCCTTCAACTTCGAGAGCGACGACTGGGAAGGCATGTGGTTCGCGCTCAAGGGTGTGCTCGACCACTGGATCGCGCAGGGTGTGACGGTGTTCCGCGTCGACAACCCGCACACCAAGGCCTTCCCGTTCTGGGAGTGGGCCATCAACGAGGTCAAGCGCAGCCATCCGCAGGTGATCTTCCTGGCCGAGGCCTTCACCCGGCCGAAGGTGATGCACCGGCTGGCCAAGCTGGGCTTCTCGCAGTCGTACACCTACTTCACCTGGCGCAACACCAAGGAAGAGCTGGTGGCGTACTTCACCGAGCTGTCCAGCCGGCCGGGGCTGGACTACTTCCGCCCCAATGTCTGGCCCAACACGCCCGACATCCTGCACGCGCAGCTGCAGACCGGCTCGGACGCCATGTTCCGCCTGCGCCTGGTGCTGGCGGCGATGCTCAGCGCCAGCTACGGCATCTATGGCCCGACCTACGAGCTCAAGGAGCACCTGCCGCGGCACGAGGGCAGCGAGGAATACCTCGACTCCGAGAAATACCAGCTGCGCCACTGGGACCGCGACCGCGCCGACAGCCTGGCGCCCTACATCGCGCACCTCAATGCCATCCGCCGCGCCCACCCCGCGCTGCAGCGCAACGATGGCCTGGTCTTCCTGCCCATCGACAACGACCAGCTCATCGCCTGGGCCAAGCAGTCGCCCGATGGTCAGGACGTGATCGTCACCGTGGTCAACCTGGACCCGCACCATGCCCAGTGGGGCTGGCTGCAGTTCGACCCGGCGGCCATGGGCTTCGGTGTGGAGCCCGGCCAGACCTTCCAGATGCACGACCTGCTCGGCGGCGAGCGCTTCATGTGCCAGGGCGCGCGCCACTTCATCCGGCTCGACCCGGCCGTCAGCGTGGCCCATGTCATGCATCTGCTGCGCAAGACGCGCAGCGAGCGCGACTTCGACTACTACCAATAACAGCAACAAGTCACTTCTGAGGAGGCGCGCCGCATGACGCAGACCGCACCCCGCCTGGCCCTGGAGAACGTCGAGATCGACAGCTCCGAGGATCCCACCTGGTACCGCGACGCGGTCATCTACCAGCTCAACGTCAAGGCCTTCAACGACACCAACGGTGACGGCATCGGCGACTTCAAGGGCGTGACCGAACGCCTGGACTATGTGAAGGAGCTGGGCGTCAACACCATCTGGCTGATGCCCTTCTACCCGTCGCCGCTGCGCGACGACGGCTACGACATCAGCGAGTACTGCGCCGTGAATCCGCAGTACGGCACGCTGGAGGACTTCAAGGAAATGCTGGACGCGGCCCATGCCCGCGGCCTGCGCGTGATCACCGAGCTGGTCATCAACCACACCTCCAGCGACCATCCCTGGTTCCAGCGTGCGCGCCAGGCCCCGGCCGGCTCGCCCGAGCGCAACTTCTATGTCTGGAGCGACACCGACCAGATCTACCAGGGCACGCGGATCATCTTCACCGACACCGAGACCAGCAACTGGGCCTGGGACCCGGTGGCCAAGCAGTACTACTGGCACCGCTTCTTCAGCCACCAGCCCGACCTCAATTTCGACAACCCCGACGTGCTGGAGGCGGTGTTCGGCATCATGCGCTTCTGGCTCGACATGGGCGTGGACGGTTTTCGCCTGGACGCCATCCCCTACCTGATCGAGCGCGACGGCACCAGCAACGAGAACCTGCCCGAGACGCACGACGTCATCAAGAAGCTGCGCGCCGCCATCGACGCCAACTACACCAACCGCTTCCTGCTGGCCGAGGCCAACATGTGGCCCGAGGACGTGCGCGAGTACTTCGGCACCGGCGACGAATGCCACATGTGCTATCACTTCCCGCTGATGCCGCGCATGTACATGGCCATCGCGCAGGAAGACCGCGACCCCATCGTCGAGATCCTGCAGCAGACGCCCGACATCCCCGAGGGCTGCCAGTGGGCCATCTTCCTGCGCAACCACGACGAGCTGACGCTGGAGATGGTCACCAACCGCGAACGCGACTACATGTACAGCACATACGCGGCGGACAAGCAGGCGCGCATCAACCTCGGCATCCGCCGCCGGCTGGCGCCGCTGATGGGCAACGACAAGGACCGCATCAAGCTCATGAACGGCATGCTGCTGTCCATGCCCGGCTCGCCCATCATCTACTACGGTGACGAGATCGGCATGGGCGACAACGTGTTCGTCGGCGATCGCAATGGCGTGCGCACCCCCATGCAGTGGAGCAACGAGCGCAACGCCGGCTTCTCGCGCGCCGACCCGCAGCGGCTGTACCTGCAGCCCATCATGGACCCGATCTACGGCTACGAGGCCGTGAACGTCGAGTCGCAGCTGCGCGACCAGAGCTCGCTGCTGCACTGGACGCGCCGCATGCTGGCCGTGCGCAAGACCAGCCGCGCGTTCGGGCGCGGCCGCAAGACCTTCCTCAAGCCCGGCAACCGCAAGGTGCTCGCCTACCTGAGCGAGTACGAGGGCGAGGTCATCCTCACCGTCTTCAACCTCTCGCGCGCGGCCCAGCCGGTGGAGCTGGACCTGGGCGCCTTCAAGGGCCGCGTGCCGGTGGAGATGCTGGGCCGCACCACCTTCCCGCCCATCGGCGAGCTGCCGTACATGCTGACGATGCCCTCGTACGGCTTCTTCTGGTTCCGCCTGGCCACCGACGTGGACGTGCCCAGCTGGCACCAGGAAGGCCTGCAACTGCGCGACCGGCCGGTGCTGGTGCTGTTCGACGGCTGGTCCAGCCTGTTCCGCGAGCGCGTCATGCCCTGGCGCATCGGCATGGCCGACCGGCTGCGCGAGCAGTTCGAGGTCGACGTCATGCCGCGCCACCTGGAGGTGCAGCGCTGGTATGGCGCCAAGGGCGAGCCGATCCAGCGCGTGGGCATCGCCGACCATGCGACCTGGGACCGCGGCGAGCGCGCCTATGTGCTGCCGCTGCTGGATGTGCAGGCGGGCAGCGGCAGCGGCCGCTACTTCATGCCGCTGGGCATCGCCTGGGAAGACCTGGACGAAGAGACCATCAAGCAGTACGCCCCCGCCGTCGTCGCCAAGGTGCGCCAGCAGGCGCAGGTGGGCGTGATGGGTGACGCCATGTACGACCCCGCCTTCGCGCATGCCGTGGCGGTGGCCATGGCGCAGGGCCTGGTGCTGCCCGCCACCGGGGGTGAGATCCGCTTCACCGGCAGCCGCGACCTGACGGGCGTCGATGCCGCCGCCATCCAGGCGCTGCCCGTCAGCCGGCCCAGCGTGGCCAGCAGCAACACGGCGCTGACCTTCGGCGACCAGCTTTTCTTCAAGTGCTACCGCCGCGTGCAGCCGGGCATCAACCCCGAGCTGGAGATCGGCCGCTTCCTCACGGAGACGGTGCGCTTTGCCAACTGCGTGCCGGTGGCCGGTGCCATCGAGTACCACGGCAACGACGGCACCGTCATGACGCTGGGCCTGCTGCAGGCCTTCGTGCCCAACCAGGGCGACGCCTGGGACTACACCCTGGCCTACCTGGAGCGGGCCCTGGCCGAGCACCAGGCCGCGCCCGAGGCCGCGCAGGTGGACCACGGCGCCTTTCTCACACTGATGCGCCTGCTGGGCCAGCGCACGGCCGAGATGCACCTGGCCTTCGCGTCGGCACCGGCCGACGACCCGGCCTTCGCGCCCGAGCCGCTCACGTCGGAAGACCGCGAGGCCCTGCGCCTTCGCGCCCACGACGATGCGCGTGCCACGATGAGCCTGCTGGCCGAGCGCCTGCCCACGCTGGGCGAGGGCGCGCAGGGCGATGCGCGGCAGCTCATTGAACGCCAGGCGCAGCTGCTGGAGCGCATTGCCGCCTTCGACGGCGTGGGCACCGGCGGCATCAAGACGCGCCTGCATGGCGACTACCACCTGGGCCAGGTGCTGGTCTCGCGCAACGACTTCATCCTCATCGACTTCGAGGGCGAGCCGGCGCGCAGCATCGACGAGCGCCGCGCCAAGGGCCCGGCCCTGCGCGACGTGGCGGGCATGCTGCGCTCCTTCAACTACGCGCGCTGGTCGGCCCTCAAGCGGGTGGCGCAGAACGTGGACGAGCTGGCCCGCCTGAACGCCGTGGCCGCCGATTGGGAGGCGGCCGTGCGCGCCGCCTACCTGGGTGGCTACCGCGACACGCTGGCCCATGCCGGCGCCGGGGCACCGGACGAGGCGCTGATGTCGCTCTTCGAGATCGACAAGGCCTTGTACGAGCTGCGCTACGAACTCAACAACCGCATCGACTGGGCCCAGGTGCCGCTTCAGGGGCTGCTGGCCCTGGCACGCGCGCCGGGGGTGTCCGAGGCATCACGAGGAGGTGAGCATCCATGAACGACTTCAGCATGCAGCTGTTGCCCCTGCGGGCCTTCCTGTACCAGATCGCGGCCTTCCTGCCGCGGCTGCTGTTCGCGGCACTGGTGCTGGTGGGCGGCTGGCTCGTCGCCAAAGTGGTGCGCTTCGCCGTCACCAAGGCGCTGCGGGCCGTCAACTTCCCGGTGCTGACCGAAAGGGCGGGGCTGGACGGCTTTTTGCGCCAGGGCGGGGTGCGGGTGGACACCACGGGGCTCGTGGGCCTGCTGGCCTACTGGGCCGTCATCCTGGCGGCGCTGATCATCGCCTTCAACGGCCTGGGGCTGACCTACATCACCGACCTGCTGGGCCGGGTGATCTGGTTCGTGCCCAACGTGTTCGTCGCACTGCTGGTGCTGGCCTTCGGCGCCTACTTCGCCCGCTTCGTGGGCGATGCCGTGCGCACCTACGGCCGCAACGTGGGCATGCCCGACGCGACCTTCTTCTCGCGCATCGCGCAGTACGCCATCCTGGTGTTCGTCATCCTCATCGCGCTGGACCACCTGCGCATCGGCGGCGACATCGTGCGCGAGAGCTTCCTGGTGATCCTGGCCGGCTTCGTCTTTGCGCTGGCACTGGCTTTCGGGCTGGCCGGCAAGGATTGGGCGTCGCGCCACATCCAGCAATGGCTGCCGCCGGAGACCGAGGGTGTGCCCCGCACGGGCAGCGCTGCGGGGCCTGCCGTGGCCTCGCCAGCGGCCGCGGCGGTCCAGGCGACTGCGGCCGATGCCGCTGCACCCACCACGGTGCTCGACCCGCTGCCCGAGGTGCCGGCCACGGCCACGCCGCCCGCGCCCCAGGTCGATGGCGAGACGCTGCCTCGCCCGGCCTCGGCCCGCGGCGCGGACGATCCGCTGATCCCGCGCCGGCCGGTCGATCCGCCGCCCCCTCTTTGACATGGAAAGCTGAAAGCGAACGATGAGACGTGAGCACAAGATGCCCTTCGGCGCCACGGTGCTGGAGGGCGGGGGCGTTCGTTTTCGCCTGTGGGCGCCCGGCGTGGCGGACGTGGTGCTGGAGCGGCGTGCGCGGGGCACCGGCTGGGCCACGCACCCCATGAAGGCGGTCGGCGACGAGGGCTGGTTCGGCTGCGACGTGCCCATGGCCGCCGCCGGCGACGACTACCGGTTCGTGCTGCCCGACGGCCTGAAGGTGCCCGACCCGGCTTCGCGCCACAACCCCGACGATGTGCACGGCCCGAGCCGCGTGGTGGCCCCGGCCGCCTACGAATGGCACGACGATGACTGGCAGGGCCGCCCCTGGCGCGAAGCGGTGGTCTATGAGCTGCACATCGGCAGCTTCACGCCCGAGGGCACCTTCGACGCCGCCCGCAAGAAGCTGCCCGAACTGGCGGCGCTGGGCATCACGGCCATCGAGATGATGCCGGTGGCCGATTTCCCCGGCACCCGCGGCTGGGGCTACGACGGCGTGCTGCAGTTCGCGCCCGAGGCCAGCTACGGCCGGCCCGAGGCGCTCAAGGCCTTCGTCGACACGGCCCACGGCCTGGGCCTGATGGTGCTGCTGGACGTGGTCTACAACCACTTCGGCCCCGAAGGCAACTACCTGCACGCCTACTGCCCGCAGTTCTTCAACCCTGCGCATCAGACGCCCTGGGGCGCGGCCATCAACTACGACGGCGACCACTCGCGGCCGGTGCGCGACTTCTTCGTGCACAACGCGCTCTACTGGATCGAGGAATTCCGCTTCGACGGCCTGCGCATGGACGCGGTGCATGCCATCCGCGATGACTCCGAGCTGCACATCGTGCGCGAGATCACCGAGGCGCTGCGCAAGGGCCCCGGCCGCGAGCGTGCCATCCACGTGGTGCTGGAGAACGAGCACAACCACGTCCACCTGCTCACCCGCGACGCCGAGGGCCGCCCACACGACGCCACGGCGCAGTGGAACGACGACTTCCACCATGCCGCGCATGTGCAGGCCACGGGCGAGATCGACGGCTACTACCTCGATTACGCGAGCGAGCCCAAGGCCCTGGTCGGCCGGGCGCTGGCGGGCGGCTTCATCTACACCGGCCAGCCCTCGGTAATGCGCGACGGCGACCCGCGCGGCGAGCCCACCGACACGCTGCCGCCCACGGCCTTCGTCTCCTTCCTGCAGAACCACGATCAGGTCGGCAACCGCGCCTTCGGCGAGCGCATCGAGGCACTGGCGCCGGCCCACCGGCTGCGGGCGCTGCGCGCGGCGCTGCTGCTGTCGCCCCATGTGCCGCTGATGTTCATGGGGGAGGAATGGGCGGCCACCGCGCCCTTCCTGTACTTCTGCGACTTCGGGCCTGAGCTGGCCCAGGCGGTGACCGATGGCCGCCGGCGCGAGTTCGGCCGTTTCGAAGGCTTCACCAGTGCCGAGGCGCGGGCCCGCATCCCCGACCCGAATGCCGAAAGCACCTTCACCGCCAGCCGGCTCGACTGGGCCGAGCGCGAGCAGCCCGGCCATCGCGAGCGCGTGCACGAGGTGCGCACGCTGCTGGCGGTGCGCAAGCGCCGCGTGGTGCCGCACCTGCCGGCCAGGCCGGGCAGCGGCCGCTGGCAACTGTCTGGCGACCTGCTCTTCCTGCAGTGGGAAATGACGCCGTCGCTGCCGGACGGTCTATGCTGGCTGCAGATGGTCATCAACCTGGGCGATACCGAGCAATTGGGCGCCGCACCCACCGGCCGCGTGTTCCACAGCTGGGGCTGCCACCTGGCAGCCGGGCCGAGCCCGCGCCTGCCCCTGCTGGCGCTGTCGCCGGGCGGCGGATGTGCGGCCCTGCTGCAGTTGCCGGTCTTCGACGAGGACGACGACACCCTGTCCGTGTTCGAGGCGCCCTGACGAGGTGTGACCACCGCCGCCGTGCCCGCCCTGCCGTGCCCCGGCCCATTCCCCGGTACTGCGTGGGCGTGCCCGGCCCCGGGTTGCGCGTTGCGCCGGTGCCGCCCATGCCCAGGCAATCCACCCAGCCACGGCGGATTGGTCCACACTGGGTGAGCCGTTTCCTTTTTCTCCTGCGACTGTCCCGCCATGTCCGAAGCCCTCTATCGCGCCTGCGCCCGCTGCGGCCTGTCCCCCCGTTACCACGATGTCTGGGGCCGCGAGGTGGCGGTGGAGCCGCGGCACCTGGCCAGCCTGTTGCACGAGCTGGGCCTGGGGCGCCATGACCCGCAGGACGAGGCCGCGTGGCAGGCCGAGATCGAACGCATGGACCAGGCCGAATGGCGCACGGCATTGCCGCCGGTGCTGCTGGCCCAGGCCGACAGCCTGCGCGTGCCCCTCAGCCTGCGCTGGCCCGAGGGCGAGTCCGCGCCGCCCTGGACCCTCCAACTGGAGCAGGGCGGCGCCCACGAGGGCCTGATCGACTTCGGCCAGGGCGAGGGCGCGCGCCGGCAGGTCGACGGGCGCATGGTCGTCGAGCGCCATGCCGTGCTGGAGCTGCCCGACGCCCTGCCCATGGGCTACCACCGCCTGCGCGTCGGCACGGCCGAGTTGCTGGTGATCGCCGCGCCGGCCTCGTGCCAGCCGCCACCCGGCGATGCCGAGGGCGTGCGGCACTGGGGTGTGGCCGCGCAGCTCTATGGCCTGCGCTCGGACACGCAATGGGGCATCGGCGACTTCGCCGACCTGGGCCGCCTGGTCGAACAGGCCGCCGGCCTGGGGGCGCAGGCCGTGGGCCTCAATCCCTTGCATGCGCTGTTCCCGGACGATCCCGGCCAGTGCAGCCCGTACAGCCCGTCCTCGCGGCTCTTCCTCAATCCGCTGTACATCGCCGTCGAGGCCCTGCCCGAATATGCCGACTGCCTGGAGGCGCGGCGTCTGGTGGCGTCCGACGAGTTCCAGGCCCGGCTGGGCCACCTGCGCGCCCAGTCGCTGGTGGACCACGAAGGCGTGGCCGCCGCCAAGCTGGAAGTGCTGGCGTTGCTGCACGCGCATGTGCAGGCCCGGCGCCAGGTGCCCGAGCCCGGCCTGGTCGCGCGCCAGCGCGATGACGCCTTCCGGGCCTTCTGCCAGCAGCGTGGCGAGGCGCTGCAGCGCCATGCCACTTTCGAGGCCCTGCGCCGTCACCTGCGTGCCCGCGATCCCGACTGCTGGGGCCCGCCCTGCTGGCCTGCGGCCTACCGCGATCCGGGCTCGGCCGAGGTGAAGGCCTTCGCGCAGCAGCATGCGGCGCAGGTCGAGTTCCAGGCCTGGCTGCAGTGGCTGGCCGCCAGCCAGCTCGAGGCCGCCGCACGCCAGTGCCGCAGCCGCGGCATGGCCATCGGCCTGTACCTGGACCTGGCCGTCTCGGTGGACCGTCACGGCGCCGACGCCTGGGCCGGCGGCGACGTCTTCGCGCCCGGCGCCAGCGTGGGTGCGCCGCCCGATGCACTCAACCTGCTGGGCCAGGACTGGGGCCTGCCGCCCATGCGGCCCGCGGCCCTGCGCGCCAGCGGCTACGGCCTGTTCATCGAGGCGCTGCGCGCCAGCATGCGCAACGCCGGCGCGGTGCGCATCGACCATGTGATGGGACTGACCCGCCTGTTCTGGATTCCGCCCGGCGAGAAGGCCGCCAGCGGCGCCTACGTGGCCTATCCGGCCGAGGAGATGATGGCCATCGTCGCCCTCGAAAGCCGGCGCCAGCGCTGCGTCGTCATCGGCGAGGACCTGGGCACCGTCACCGACGCTACGCGGGCGCTCATGCAGCGCTACGGCCTGCTGTCGTACCGGCTGATGGTGTTCGAGCGCGAAGGCGCCGCCTTCAAGCGCCCCGCGGCCTACCCGGCCCAGGCGCTGGCGGCGGTGAGCACGCACGACCTGGCCACGCTCGAAGGCTGGTGGTCGGGGGCCGACCTGGGCGAGCGCATCCGCCTGCAGCTCTACCCCAGCGACGAGATGGCGCGCCAGCAACTGGCGGAACGCGCGGCCGACCGCGTGCAACTGGCCTTCGCGCTGGAGGATGCCGGCCGGCTCGATGCCGAGGCGGGTGCGCGCCTGCTGGGCAGTGGCGACTTCGGCACCGAGGCCGCGGCCGCCGTGCACGGCTGGCTGGCCCAGGCGCCGTCGCGGCTGCTGATGGTGCAGGCCGAGGATCTGCTGGGCGAGCGCGGCCAGGCCAACCTGCCGGGCACGGTGAACGAGCATCCCAACTGGCGCCGGCGGCTGGCGTTGCCGGTGGAGCAGTGGGCGCAGGCGCCGCGCGTGGCCGCCATCGCCGCCGCCGTGGCCGCCGAACGGCCGGCCGTGGGCGGTGCGGCTGCGGCCGAGGGCCCGGTGCGCCATCCGCTGCGCCTGCCGCGGGCCACCTACCGGCTGCAGTTCCATGCCGGCTTCACCTTCGACGATGCCATCGCCATCCTGCCCTACCTGCAGCGGCTGGGCATCAGCCATGTCTATTGCTCGCCGCTGCAGCGTGCGCGCCCGGGCAGCACCCACGGCTACGACGTGGTGGCGCATGACCAGATCAACCCCGAGCTGGGCGGCGAGGCCGGCTTCATGCGCTTCTGCGCCGCGCTGCAGCGCCACGGCATGGGCCAGATCCTGGACCTGGTGCCCAACCACATGGGCGTGCTCGGCGGCGACAACCCCTGGTGGGAAGACGTGCTGGAAAACGGCCCCGCCTCCCTCTACGCCAGCCACTTCGACATCGAATGGCAGCCCGCCGACCCGGAGCTGGCCGGCAAGGTGCTGCTGGCCGTCCTGGGCGGCGCCTACGGACAGGTGCTGGACGACGGCGAGCTGAAGCTGGGCCTGGACGCCACGGGCGGCCGGCTGGCCATCCACTACCACGACCATTGCTTCCCGGTCGCGCCCGAAAGCTATGCGCCCGTGCTTCGCTCGGCCGAGCCGCTGATGGCCGGTCCCGAGGACGCGGCCGCCCTGGCCGGCGTGGCGCAGGCCTTCGAGTCGCTGCCCGCCGGCGCGGACGACGCCGCGCGGCGCGCCCGCGACAAGACCGCCGCCCAGGCCCGCCTGGCCGCGCTGATCGGCGAATCGGTTGCCTTCGGCAGCGCCGTGCAGGCGGCCGTGGCGCGCTGGAACCATCCGCGCCACCGCGAGGCGCTGCACCAGCTGCTGGAGGCGCAGCACTACCGCCTGGCCTTCTGGCGCGTGGCCTCGGACGAGATCAACTACCGCCGCTTCTTCGACGTCAACGAGCTGGCCGCGCTGCGCATGGAGCGGCCCGAGGTCTTCGAGGCCACGCATGCCCTGCCGCTGGACCTGGCTGCGCGCGGCCTGGTGGACGGCCTGCGCATCGACCATCCCGACGGCCTGCACGACCCGGCCGCGTACTTCGACCGGCTGCAGCAGGGCTTTGCGCGGCGCACCGGCCGGCGCCTGGCGGCCGATGACGGCAGCGGGCGGCCCGAGCGGCCGCTCTACGTGGTCGCCGAGAAGATCGCCGCCGGCCACGAGGAGGTGCCCGAGGCCTGGGCCATCCACGGCACCACCGGCTACCGCTTCGCCAATGTGGCCGCGGGCGTGCTGGTGCAGACCGAATCGGACGCCGCCTTCGACCGCATCTGGCGTGGCTTCACGGGCGAGGACGCGCCCTTCCACGAGGTCGAGTACCTGGGCAAGCGGGCCGTCACCCGCAATGCGCTGGCCTCGGACCTGACCATGATCGCCACGGCCGCGCTGCGCATCGCCCGCGCCGACCGCCGCACGCGCGACTACACGCTCAACAACCTGCGCCGCGCGCTGGCCGAGGTGGCCACCTGCATGCGCGTCTACCGCAGCTACGTGACCGACCGCGGCCTTTCCGCGCAGGACCAGCGCTACATCGACGATGCCATCGCCGCCGCGCGCGAGCGGGGCGAGCTGGCCGACGACAGCATCTACGACTTCGTCGGCCAGGCGCTGCGCGGCGAGCTGCATGCGGGCGACCCGGTGCTGCATCCGCAGGTGCTGCGGCTGGCGGCGCGCTTCCAGCAGTTCAGTGCGCCGGTGGCCGCCAAGGGCGTGGAGGACACGGCCTTCTACCGCTGGTATCCGCTCGCCTCGCTCAACGAGGTGGGGGGCGATCCGGCCACCTTCGGCTTCACGCTGGAGCAGTTCCACGAGGCCAGCGCCGACCGCGCCCGCCGCTGGCCGCACACGCTGCTGGCCAGCTCCACCCACGACAACAAGCGCGCCGAGGACGTGCGCATGCGCCTGCATGTGCTCTCGGAGATGCCGGCCACCTGGCGCCTGGCGTTGCGCCGCTGGCATGCGCTGGCCGAGCCGGAGGCGCAGGTCGCGCTGCTCGACCACGGCGTGACGCCGTCGCGCGCCGACGAATACCTGCTCTACCAGACCATGCTGGGCATCTGGCCCGCCGGAGGCGCCGACGAAGAGGCCCGCGAGGAGCTGGCCGAGCGGCTGGTGCGCTACATGCACAAGGCCGCGCGCGAGGGCAAGCGCCACACCAGCTGGGTGATGCCCGACGAGGCCTACGAAGGCGCGCTGGCGCAGTTCGTGCGCGGCGTGGTGGACAGCGAGGAGTTCCGCGCCGACTTCGAGCCGCTGGCCGCGCGGCTGGCCTGGTGGGGCGGCCTCAATTCGCTGGTGTTCACGGCGCTCAAGTTCTGCTCGGCTGGCGTGCCCGACACCTACCAGGGCACCGAGTGCCTGGACTTCAGCCTGGTCGATCCCGACAACCGCCGCCCGGTCGACTACGCGGCGCGCAGCGAGCTGCTGGCCGGCCTGGAGGCCCTGGCCGCCCGTCCGGAGCGCATGGCCGAGGGCCTGGCCGAGCGCATGACGCCCGCGCGCCTGGGCGAAGCCAAGCTGTGGACGGCCTGGCGCCTGCTGCAAATGCGCCGCGAGCATGCCGCCCTGGTGCGCGACGGCGACCACCAGCCCCTGTACGCCCATGGGCCGGCCGACGAGGCCGTCGTCGCCTTCACCC
Source organism: Pseudacidovorax sp. 1753 (assembly GCF_040544975.1). Lineage (NCBI taxonomy): Bacteria > Pseudomonadati > Pseudomonadota > Betaproteobacteria > Burkholderiales > Comamonadaceae > Pseudacidovorax > Pseudacidovorax sp. 1753. The sequence continues at coordinate 72,434 of NZ_JBEPKY010000019.1, forward strand.
GGCAGGCCGGGGACGATGCGCTCGTCTTCGTCGCGGGCCGGTTTTTTGCCGAACAGGATGACGACCGGCGCGACGCGCCGCCGCCTGAGGGCTGGGACGCGCAGGCCTGGGCGGCGACCACGCTGGCGCTGCCGCAGCGCCCGGGCGGCTGGCGCGACGTGCTCAGCGGGCGCCATGTCGAGGGCGGTTGGGTGGCCGTCGACGCGCTGCTGCAGACGCTGCCCTGCGCGGTGCTGGTGCCCGCGGAACACGCGGTGTAGGCGGCGTCCTTCATGGCGGCCGGCCGATGCCTGCTGCTTTTGGAGGCGTCGCGCCTCATCATGGTGCTCCACATCCAGGTCCGACGGAGACAGCCATGACTACCCTGCAAAGCGCCGTGTTCCCCGGCAGCGTGCTCCAGCACCCCGAGCGCATCCACCTCGACTGCCGGGACGACGTGAGCTATTGGATGGGCGAATTCGGCGTCACCGAATCGCTGCTGCGCCTGGCCGTGGAGCGCGTGGGCGATTCGCCCGGCGCCGTGCGCCGCCTCATGCGCGACGGCTGGGGCGCCCGGCCGCCCGCCGCCGCGCCGTGGCCGACGCTCACTGCCTGAAAGCACCTACGCGGCCGCCCGGCCGCCTTCGCAGCATCGCTCCATGGCCACCGGACACTGGAGAGCACCGATGCCCCCACTGGATTTCGAGGAGGGCCTGGCCCCTCCGCTGATGCCCGCGCCGGGCACCCCGCCGGGTGAAACCTGGCTCTGGCATGTGGCCGGCCGAGGCTACGACAGCGCCCACGAGCGTGCCGCCCGTACCGACTTCGCCCAGCGGCTGGCGGCCCTCAAGGGCCACCGCTTTGCCGGCGACTTCAATCCGCAGCGGCCCGCCGGTGCACCCCAGTACGTGGTGCCCAACGACACCCTCACCGCTGCTGACGCGCGCGTCGCCGGCATCCAAGGCCCGCACGACCTGTTCGGCGGCGTCGTTCCCCATTCCTTCGTCGCCACCAAGGCCATCACCCATCCGCTGGTCGATGCGGATGCGGCGCGGCCCGAAGGCTGGTCGGCCGACTTTGCCGCGCAATCGGCCGATGCGGTGCTGCACGGCTACACCGCCTTCAGCCTGGCGGAGGCGCAGCGAGCTGGCCGGATGCTGCTGGCCCGCGGACCCGTGCGCGTGAAGGCCGTGCGCGGCACCGCCGGCCGGGGGCAGAGCGTGGCCCACGACACTGAATCGCTGGACCGCCAGCTGGAGGCGCTGGGCGAGCCCGCCATCGCCGCCGATGGCGTGGTGCTGGAAGAGAACCTGCGCCATCCCGACACCGTGAGCGTGGGCCAGGTGATCGTCGGCAGCCTGGTGCTCAGCTACCACGGCCATCAGCGGCTGACCTACGACAACCAGGGCGAGGCGGTGTATGGCGGCTCGCAGCTCACGCTGGTGCGCGGCGGCCTGGACGTGCTGATGGCCGAGCCCTTCCTGCCCGACGCGCTGCGCCTGGCCGTGGCCCAGGCGCGCAGCTACCACGCGGCGGTGGAGCGCAGCTATGCCGGCTTCTTCGCTTCGCGCATCAACTACGACGTGGCGCAGGGCATGGACGTGCACGGCCAGTGGCGATCGGGCGTGCTGGAGCAGTCCTGGCGCCTGGGCGGCGCTACCAGCGCCGAGATCGCCGCGCTGGAGCGCTTCCATGCCGACCCCACCCTGCAGCGGCTGCGCGCCGCCAGCGGCGAGTGCTATGGCGAGGAGCAACCGCCCGAGGGCGCGCAGATCTACTACCGCGATGTGGACCCGAGCGTGGGCCTCATCACCCGCTATGCGCTGATCCTTCCCGATGCAGACCCAGCTTGAGACCCTGCAGATCGCCGTCGACGACCAGAAGATCGACGGCACCCTGGTGGCCGCGGCCAAGGTGCCCGGCGTGCTCCTGGTGCATGGCTGGGACGGCAGCCAGGCGCAGTACCTGGCCCGGGCCCGCGAGATCGCCGCACTCGGCTGCGTGTGCCTGACCTTCGACCTGCGCGGCCACGCGCGCCATGCGGCGCAGCGGCTGGACGTGACGCGCGAGGACAACCTGCGCGACGTGCTGGCCGCCTACGACACGCTGGCCGGCCACCCCGCCGTCGACCCCACCGCCATCGCCATCGTCGGCAGCAGCTACGGCGGCTACCTGGCGGCGCTGGTCACGGGCCTGCGGCCGGTGCGCTGGCTGGCCATGCGCGCGCCCGCGCTCTACCGCGACGAGGACTGGGAAGTGCCCAAGGGCCAACTCAGCCGCAGCGATCTGGCCGCCTATCGCCTGACCTCCATCGCGCCGGAGGCCAACCGCGCGCTGGGCGCCTGCGAGGCCTTCCGTGGCGACGTGCTGGTGGTGGAGTCGGAGCACGACAGCACCGTGCCGCATCCGGTCATCGCCAACTACCTGGGCTCCTTCCGCGCCGTGCGCTCGGTCACCTACCGGGTGCTGTCGGGCGCGGACCATGCGCTGTCGAAGGAAGCCTGGCGCAAGGCCTACGGCGCGCTGCTGGTGACGTGGATGACCGAGATGATGCGCGGGCTGCATGTGGCGCCCGACATGGCGGCCTCGCGGGCGCCGGTCAGCCCGCCCTGAGGCAGGCGCCCGTGCGGCGTTCCGTTCAGTGCCGGACGGCCGTATGGGTCCGGACCCACCTCACTCTTTCGGTGAGAGACGCTTGGCACGTTCGCCGTCGAATTGTTCGATAGCGCCGAGAAGGTGTTGTGCATTGGTTGGGTTGCGCGAAAGGTGGGCGGTGTCTCCAGTCACGGCCAGCGCAGCCAGGCTGGCGGTAAAGCCGCTCACGTTGCCGCCCAGCGCCGCGGTGGCGTTGCGCGCGGCCTCCAGCACCTGGCGGCAGGCGGTGCGCATGGTGTCGCCCTGTTCGAGCCGCTGGCGCGGGCCGGAGATGGCCAGCACGCCCTGCAGCGCGCCGCCCACGCCGAACACCGGCGCGGCGGCGGAGGCCGTCTCGGGGTCGCGCTCGCCCCAGGAGGTGGCCCAGAACTGGGCGCGGATGGCGTCGGCTTCCGGCAGCTCGGGAAGGTCGGGCTCGCCTTGCAGGCCGAAGGCCATCAGCACCTTGCCCGAGGCGCCCTGGCCGATGGCATAGCCCTGGCCGACCTGCACCGAGGCGCGCACCGAGCGCGCGGGCTCCACGCGGAACAGCGCCACCCGCTGCAGGCCATGCCGCACGTAGAAGGAGGCCGTCTCGCCGCTGGCGGCGCTCAGCTGCTCCAGCAGCGGCTCGATCACATGCCCTACCTGGAAGGAGCGCTGGTACACCGCCGCCAGCCGCAGCGGCTGCGGCCCGATGGCGTACTGCCCGTCGGGCAGTCGCCGCACGAAGCCGCCGTGCTCCAGCGCGCCCAGCAGCCGCAGCACCGTGCTCTTGTACAGGCCCGTGCGGCGCGACAGCTCCGACAGCGTGAGCCGCGCGCTGTCGGCGTCGAAGGCGGCCAGCAGCGCGAAGGCCCGGTCGAGCACGGCCACGCCACTGGAGTCGGAGGCAGCGGCGTCGGCGGCGGGATCGGCAGGCGAGGGGGCGGCGTCGGTCATGGCGGCGGCGGGAGGAAGGTCGGTTCGCGGGAGCGGCCGCAGTGTGACATGGCCGAACTGCGCGCCCGACGCGCCGGGAATGCCAGGGTTAACCCGGTGCGCCTTGGCGCTCCGACCGGTCTAAAGTTCTATCCAACAGATTGACGTTCTGTCTAATAGAACTGCATGAAGCAAAGGAGACCCCTGTGAAGACCTTCCACCGTCTGGCGCTGTGCGCCACGCTCGCCCTGCACGGCGCCCTGGCCGCCGCGCAGGCCGGCTTTCCCACCCAGCCCATCAAGATCGTGGTGCCCTTCCCGCCGGCCGGCGGCACGGACGTGCTCACGCGGCTCGTGGTCAACGAGATCACGGCCAAGGACACGCGCTGGAACTTCGTCATCGACAACAAGCCGGGCGCCGGCGGCAACATCGGCCTCGACGCCGTGGCCAAGGCCCGCAAGGACGGCTACACCTTCGGCGCCGGCCAGACGGCCAACCTGGCCATCAACCCCGCGCTCTACAGCCGCATGCCTTTCGATGCGGCCAAGGACTTCGCGCCGGTGGTGCTGTTGGCCTCGCAGCCGGTGGTGCTGGTGGTGCGGGCCGATTCGGCCATCCACACGCTGGCCGACCTCAAGATCCAATCCAAGACCCGCCAGCTGACCATGGCCTCCGCCGGCACCGGCACGGTGGGCCATGTGGCCGGCGAAATGTTCGCGCGCCGCGCCGGCATCCAGGTGATGCATGTGCCGTACAAGGGCGCCGGCCCGGCCATCACCGACATGCTGGGCGGCCAGACCGACATCTACTTCGCCACGCCGCCCAGCGTCATCTCGATGGTCAAGGCCGGCAAGCTGCGCGCCGTGGCCGTGACCTCGGGCCAGCGCATCGAGGTGCTGCCCGACGTGCCGACGGTGGCCGAGTCCGGCTACCCCGGCTTCGTCGCCGAGGACTGGAAGGCCCTGGTGGCGCCCGCCGGCACGCCGGCCGAGGCGGTGGATGCGCTCAATGCCGTGGCCAATGCCGCGCTCAAGCGCCCCGACGTGATCGCCCGCCTGCGCGACGAGGGCAGCGCGGCCCGCGGCGGCACGGCGGCCGAGCTGGGCGCCTTCATGAAGAGCGAGCAGACGCGCTGGGGCACGGCCGTGCGCGAGTCCGGCGCGCGGGTGGATTGAAGGATGGGTGCTTCGTTGCAGGGCATCCGCGTCCTCGATCTCACCAATGTGCTGGCCGGGCCCTTCGCCTGCCACCAGCTGGCCCACATGGGCGCCGACGTCGTCAAGGTGGAGAGCCGCCAGGGCGGCGACCTGGCCCGGCAACTGGGTGCCGATGCCGAGCTCAACCGCCGCCACATGGGCGTGTCCTTCCTGGCGCAGAACGCGGGCAAGCGCTCCATCACCGTCGACCTCAAGAAGCCCGAGGGCAAGGAGGTGCTGCGCCGCCTGGTGCGCACGGCCGACGTGCTGGTGGAGAACTTCCGCCCCGGCGTGATGCAGCGCCTGGGCCTGGGCTACGACGAACTGCTGGCCGAGAACCCGCGGCTCGTCTACTGCGCCATCTCCGGCTTCGGCCAGGACGGGCCGCTGCGCGACCTGCCGGCCTATGACCAGATCATCCAGGGCATGTCTGGCACCATGAGCATCACCGGTGCGCCCGACAACGCGCCCTACCGCGTGGGCTACCCCATGGCCGACACCATCGGCGGCATGACGGCGGCCTTCGCCATCGCCGCGGCACTGGCCGACCGGCAGCGCACCGGCGGCACCTTCATCGACGTCTCCATGCTCGAGGCGGTGATGGCGACCATGGGCTGGGTGGTCTCCAACCACCTGATCGCCGGCCGCGCGCCGCAGCCCATGGGCAACGACAACTTCACGGCCAGCCCCTCGGGCACCTTCCGCACGGCGGACGGGCTGCTCAACATTGCCGCCAACAAGCAGGAGCAGTTCGAGGCCCTGTGCCGCGTGGTGGGGCGGCCCGACCTGCCGCAGGACCCGCGCTTCCGCGAGCGCCAGGGCCGCCTGCAGCACCGCGCCGAACTCAAGGCCCAGCTCGAAGCGGCGCTGGCTGCGCGCACCACCGAGGCCTGGTGGCCGCTGCTCAACCAGGCCGGCGTGCCGGCCGGGCCGGTCTACACCGTGGGCGAGGCGCTGGCGCATCCGCAGGTGGCCGGCCGCGGCATGATCGGCCGCTTCGACGACGTGCCGGGCGTGGGCCGCGACATCCGCGTGGTGCGCACCGGCTTCAAGATCGACGGCCAGGCGCCGCGCGTCGACACGCCGCCGCCCACGCTGGGCCAGCATTCCACGGAGATCCTGGCCAGCCTCGGCTACTCGGCTGAGGAGATCGCACAACTGCAAGACGAACAAGCCATATGACCGATCCCGCATCCCTGCCGGCTGGTGCTTCCGCCGGCGGCGCCAAGCCTGCCCCCGATGCCCGCCGCACCACCGAGGACTGGTGGCGCACCTCGATCATCGACATGTCGCCGGGCGTGATCCGCTACCGCGGCTACCCGATCCAGGACCTGATCCGCGAGCGGGTGAGCCTGGCCCAGATGATCTGGCTGATGACCCGCGGCGACCTGCCCACGCCCGGCCAGGCCGCGCTGCTGGAGGCCGCGCTGATGGCCGCCGTGGACCACGGCCCGCAGGCGCCCAGCATCGCCATCGCGCGCATGGCCGCCACCTGCGGCGTGGGCCTGAACAGCGCCATGGCCTCGGCCGTGAACGTGCTGGGCGACGTGCACGGCGGCGCGGGCGAGCAGGCGGTGGAGCTGTACGAGGACATCGCCGCCCGCATCGACGCCGGTGCCGACGAGGACCGCGCCGTGCAGGAAGGCCTGGACGCCTTCATCGCCGCGCGCGGCAAGGTGGTGGCGGGCTTCGGCCACCGCTTCCATCCGGTGGATCCGCGCTCGGCGCCGCTGCTGGCGCTGGTGGACGAGGCCGCGGCGGCCGGCGAGGTTGATGGGCGTTTCGCCCGCATCGGCCGCGCGGTCGAGGCGCGCCTGGCGGCCGCCAAGGGCAGGCCCATTCCCATGAACATCGACGGCGCCACGGCCGTCATCTATGCCGAGCTGGGCTTTGCGGCGCCGCTGGCGCGCGGGCTGTTCTGCCTGTCGCGCTCGGTGGGCGTGCTGGCGCATGCGTGGGAGCAGACCGCGCAGGACGTGCGCATCAAGGGCCCCATCCCGCGGCAGTACCAGCCCACCTACGACGGGCCGCCGCCGCGCGAGGTGCCGGCGCAGCGCTGAGGCTGGCGCGTCGACGGGCCGGCATGTGCGGCAGTCGGTCCGTCGACGCGCCGTGGTCGCGCCAGCGCCGGGGTCGGCGGCGCGGGGCAGGGCGGTGACGGAGGCCGGCGGCTATGCTCGTCGGCTTTCCGTCGTCTTCCTTTCCCCCAGCCCGCATGTCCTCTGCCGCCTCCCCGTTCCCCTTCGACGCCGTGCTCTTCGACTGCGACGGCGTTCTGGTCGATTCCGAGCCGATCACCCACCGCGTGCTGGTGACGATGCTCCACGAGCTGGGCTGGGCCATCACCGAGGAAGAGGCGATGCAGGTCTTCATCGGCAAGGCCGTGAAGGACGAGGCCGAGCGCATCTTCCAGGAGACCGGCGTGCGCATCGATCGCGCCTGGCTCGACCGCTTCTGGGCCCGTCGCAACGAGGCGCTGGAGCGCGAGCTGGTCGCCATTCCCGGTGCGGTGGAGGCCGTGCGTGACCTGCACCAGCGGCTGGACGGCCGCATCGCCTGCGCCTCGGGCGCCGATCGGCGCAAGGTCGAGCTGCAGCTGGCCAAGGTGGGACTGCTGGAGCTGTTCGAAGGCCGCATCTTCAGCGGCCATGAGACGCCGCGCAGCAAGCCGCATCCCGACGTGTACCTGGCCGCCGCCGCCGCCCTGGGCGTGCCGGCCGGGCGCTGCGCCGTGGTGGAAGACACCGTCACCGGCGCCACGGCCGGCGTGGCCGCGGGCGCGACTGTCTTCGGCTACAGCCCGGGCGGGCCGGGCCACAGCGGCAGCCAGGCCTTGCTGTCGGTCGGCGCGGCGACCACGTTCGAGGACATGGCTCGGCTGCCCGCTCTGCTGGCCGCGTGGACCGGGCGCTGAGCCCGGCCTCTGCCCTGCGTCCGTCGCGCCGCCGCCCTCGCCGCCTTGCCCCCTGCCACCATGGGCGACCCCCGATCCCACCGCGTCATCCACCTGCAGCCCGAGGCGCCGGAGAAGCCGCCCTACGGCGCCCCGTGCAACGGCTGCGGCGTGTGCTGTGCGCATGCGCCCTGTCCGCTGGGCATCGTGGCCAGCCGTCGCACGCAGGGCGCCTGCGCCGCGCTGGTCTGGCAGGCCGAGGCGCAGGTCTACCGCTGCGGGCTGATCGTGCAACCCGAGCGCTGGCTGCCGCGCCCACTGCGGCGCGCCGCCCCGCTGCTGGCGCGCCTGGCCCGGCGCTACATCGCCGCGGGCCAGGGCTGCGACGCGCACCTGGAGACCGAGAAGGAATGAGCGCCCGCACGGCCACTCCGAAGGGCGCTCGCACCGCGGGCGAAGCCGAAGGCGTCCGAATGCTCGCCCGCCCGGCCGCTGGCATGCGCGTTGCACGCTTGCCCCCATGACCTCGCCATCCCGTGTCAGCGCCGTGCAGTCCGGCCATGGCAGCATCGCCGGCATGCCTGCCGCTCCTCGTCCTGGCCAGTCCACCTGGCCCGCCACGCTCGCCCTGGCGGCCGCCATGGTGCTGTACGTGGGCGGGCTGCAGCTGTGGGACCAGCTCACGCCGAGCGCGCGGGCCGTGGCCCAGGGACAGCCGCTCACCATCGGCCCGGCCCGCTTCGTGCCGGCGCCCGGCTGGCAGATGGACGTGGCCCGCTCGCGGCCCGGCCAGTCGCTGGTGCTGGTCAAGAGCGGCCACAGCTTTTCGGTGCAGACCGCTGCCTGGCATGGCGACGCCGACGGCCTGCTGCGGCGCGAACAGCGGCTGCTGGAGCGCGGCTACCGCCTGCGCGTGGAAGGCGAGCCCTCGGACTTCTTCACCGACTGGGGCCTGCAGGGCACCACCTTCGCCTACTACGGGGCGCGCACGAGCGGTCGGCTCTGGCTGGTGATGGACGAGGCGCGCGCCACCGTCGTCACCGTCGACTTCTACGGCCCCAACCAGGACACCGACGCCGGCGCGCAGGCGCTGACCGAGGCGCAGGACATGCTGGCCTCGATGGACCTGGGCGCCGCATGAGACCGCTGGTCGTGCCGGCCGCGCCTTCACCCCCATCCGCCCACGAGCCCAAGGCCCTGGCGCGCCTGCACGCCTTCGAGGCCGAGGAGCCCTTCTTCCAGCCGCGGCGGGCCGCCTTCTGGCTGATGGTGGCGCTGCTGCTGCTCGGGCTCTGGTCCATGGGTCAGCTCTACCTGTCGGGCCTGCGCGTGGTGCCGGTGGCGGCGCTGCTGGCCACGCTGGCGTGGGCGCTGTACGCGCGCCTGTTCATGGCCGCCTTCGGCGCCATGGACCTGCTGGCGCAGCACCGGCCCGCGGCCTACGGCCTCGCCTTTGCCTGGGGCGGCCTGGCCGCGCCCACGCTGGCGGGGCCTGCCAACCGCGCCATCCAGAGCCTGGCGGCCAAGCAGGTCTCGCCCGAATTCGCCGCCACCTGGGGCCCGGCCCTGGCCGGCCCCATCACCGAGGAATTCCTCAAGCTCGCGGGCGTGCTGCTGCTGGTGCAGATGGCGCGCCGGCAGTTCCGCACCGAGCTGTCGGTGCTCATCGTCGGCGCCATGGCCGGGCTGGGTTTCCAGGTGGTGGAGAACCTGGCGTACACCGTGCGCGCGGCCATCAACTTCCCGCTGGAGAACCAGGTCTACCCGGTGCTGTGGAACCTGCTCAGCCGCGGGGTGCTGTCGGGCCCGTGGACCCATGCCGCCTTCAGCGCGGTGGCCGCCTATGGCGTGGCCTGGTACCTGCGGCACACCGAGCGCAGCCGGCCGGTGCGCGTGGGCGTGGCCGTGGCCTGCTTCGGGCTGGCCTGGGCCATGCACTTCGTCTGGAATTCGCCCTGGCTCGAAAGCTGGTTTCCCAACAGCAACCTGGGCGTCAGCTTGCTGATGGTGACCAAGGGCCTGCCCCTGCTGCTGGCCGCGGTCCTGATCTGGCGCGCCGCCACCCGCGAGACCGGTGCCTACCTGCATGCCCAGGCCGAGGCGCTGGTGCCCGAGCGCGACCTGCTGGCCGACGACGAGCGCGAGCGCCTGGGTGATCCGCTGGAACGCCTGCGCGCCCGGCGTGCCATCGGCCGCGACTACGGCCGCCGCGCGCGGCGGCTCAAGCGCCGGTTGCAGCGCGAGCAGCTGCGGCTGGTGCTCAAGGCCTCCATCTATGGGCGGGGGCGCAGGACGCTGAAGAACGAGCGGCGAATCCGGCGCCTGCGCGAGACGCTCGGCGTGCTGATGGAGCCGCGGGTGGGGCGCCTGCCGTGATCCGGGCGACGCCCGGGCCTGTGCCGTTGATGAGCGGGCGCCCGGCCTGACCTCAAGGCATCGCCCGGGTCTTCCGGCTCAAGACCACCGCCAGCGCCAGTCCCGCAGCGATCACCAGCAGCGCCACCGGAAAGGCCGCCTTCACCGCCGCCGGCCCGGCGCCGTGCGAGGACAGCGCAAAGAACAGGCCGCCGATGACGGCGGTCGACACCGCCGCGCTGATCTGCAGCGTGGCATTGACCATGCCGGCCGCCAGCCCGGCCCAGCGTGCATCCACCTGGTCCACGTTCAGCCGCACCAGCGCAGGCAGCGCGATGCCCTGGCCGAGTCCGATAAGGAACAGCGGCCCCGGCAGCCATCCTGGCGCATCGACCCAGGCCAGGCCCGCGGCAGCCAGCACGCCCACCACCTCCAGGCCCATGCCGAATGCCGCGGTGTCAGCGCCCAGCCGTCGCGCCAGGGTCGCGCCGCTGAGTGGTCCGAGCAGGAAGCCGACGCCCAACGGCAGCACGGCCAGCCCCGCGGTCAACGGGTCGTGGCCCAGCCCTCTCTGTTCGTAGACGGCGAACACCAGAAAGAAGGGCGCCAGCGTGTAGAAGAAGAACGCGGCGGCCAGGCTGCGCCGCAGGCCCGGCGAGGCCAGCGCAGCGGGCGGCACCAGCGGCGTGCCGCGGCCCCGCTCCTGCCGCTGTTCCCAACGCCAGAACGCAAGCAGGAGCGGCGGCGCGAGCGCGAGAACGCCGACGCACCACGTGGGCCAGCCTTGCTCGCGCCCTTCGATGAGCGGCACCACCAGCGCCAGCAGGCCGGCAGCCAGCAGCAGCGCGCCCACGATGTCCAGGCGCGCCGCCTGCTCGGAGCGGCTATCGCGCACCCAGGCGATGGCTGCCGGAATGGCCAGCGCGATGATCGGCAGGTTGATCAGGAAGACCGTGCGCCACCCCTGCCCGAAGAGGTCGGCCGACACCAGCAGGCCGCCCAGCAACTGGCCGGCCACCGAGGCCGCGCCGAAGGTGGCGCCGTACATGCCGAGGGCACGCGACTTCTCCCCGGCCGGAAAGATGGCATGGATGGACGCCAGCGACTGCGGCGCCATCACCGCCGCACTGATGCCCTGCAGCAGCCGGCCCCCGACCAGCACGCCCGGCGAGGGCGCGCAGCCGCACAGCGCCGACGCCACGCCGAAGCCCAGCATCCCGGCGATGAACATGCGCTTGCGCCCATACAGGTCGCCCAGCCGCCCGCCGAGGATCAGCGTCACGGCATAGGCCGCCGCATACACCGACACGACCAGCTGGGCCAGCGAAGGCGTCGCCTGCAGGTCGGCCTGGATGGCGGGCAGCGCCACGTTGACGATGAAGAAGTCCAGCGGCGGCAGCAGCGTGCCGGCCAGCAGCACGCACAGGGCCAGCCATCGGCGGGCATCGGCGCCGCTGCCTTGCTGCCCGGATGTCGAAAGGTTCATGGCCACCTTCATGTGGACCGAGCCTTTGTGACTGTCATGACCCGGCCCTCAGTCTTGCGGCGGGAAGTCGGTCGCGATGGACAGGTCGCGCCAGGCAGCGATGTCCGCGCGGAAGGCCTCCAGCTTGCGCGCGGCCGTCCGGTGCGCCGCCGGCCCCAGGGGCAGGTGCAGCGGCGGGTTGTCGGCGTCGACGGCCTGCAGCATGACGGCGACGGCCTTGGCCGGATCGCCGGCCTGCCTGCCATCGTTGCGTTCGCGGTAGTCGCGCCGGGCATGGGCCGTCTGCGCGTAGGCGTCGATCCGGCGGGCCGCCGTGGCCATCGAGCGCCCCAGGAACTCGGTGCGGAAGGGCCCGGGCTCCACGATGATCACCTTCACGCCCAGGGGCGCGAGTTCCTCGGCCAGCGCTTCGGAGAGCCCTTCCACCGCGAACTTGGTCGCGTTGTAGAAGCCCGAGCCGGCCGAGCCCGCGATGCCGGCGCCGGACGACAGGTTGACGATGCGCGCCCCGGGGCGCTGGCGCAGCGCCGGCAGCGCGGCGCGGGTGGTCTCGATCAGGCCGAACACATTGATCTCGAAGACCGGCCGGTACTCGTGCGGCTCGCCTTCCTCGATGGCCCCGATGAAGCCGACGCCCGCGTTGTTGACCAGAACGTCCAGGCCGCCGAAGGTGCGCTCGGCCAGCGCCACGGCCTGCGCGGCATCGCCAGGACGGGTGACGTCGAGCGCGACCACCTGCACGGTCTGCGGGTAGCGCTGGCGCAGGTCTTCCAGCGAAGCGACGGACCGCGCGGTGGCCACCAGCCGGTCGCCGCGTGCGGCCACCGCCTCGGCCAGGGCGCGGCCCAGGCCCGCCGAGCAGCCGGTGATCAACCAGGTCTTCTTCTGCATGCTTTTCCTTTCGATGCGGTGAGCCGGCCGAGGCGCCGGCATGGAAGGAATCTAGCGATCTGAATCTGTTCGACAACTGACAATGCTGTACGCTGCCCGTTCATTTCTGAAAGGGGTCGTGCCGTGGAGTGGAGCGATGTGCGCATCTTCCTGGCCGTGGTGCGCGCGGGCACCCTGGGCGGTGCCGCACGCGCCTTGCAGCTGAGCCATCCGACCATCGGGCGCCGGCTGCGGGCCCTGGAGCAGGCCGTGGGCCACACGCTGTTCCAGCGCACCGCGGACGGCTTCGTGCCCACGGACGAGGGCGCGGGCATCGTGGCGCTGGCCGAGCAGATGGAGGAGGGCGCGCTCGCCATGCAGCGGCGCCTGGCGGGCGGGGAAGAGAAGCTGCAGGGCAGCCTGCGGATCTCGTCGGCCGACTGGTTCGGCGCCTTCGTCCTGCCGCCGATCATTGCGGACTACGCCCGGTCGTACCCGCGCGTCGATCTCGAAGTGCTGACCGGCACGCGCCTGTTCAACCTGGCGCAGCGGGAGGCCGACATCGCGTTCCGGATCGCCCCCTTCAACGCGCCCGACGTGGTGCAACGCAAGCTGGTGCGCCTGCCCTACGGCGTCTACATCGCGACGGCCTCACCCGACCCGGTGTTCGGCGACGGCGCGGGCTTTCGGCTCATCACGCACGACACCTCGACCGGCCAGTTCCCGGACATCGCGTGGCTGAAGACCCGATTTCCCAACGCCCGGCCGCTGCTGGCATCGAACAACCGCAACGTGCAGGCCCGCATGAGCAGCCACGGCATCGGCATCGCCGTGCTGCCCCAGGTGGTGGGCAACCAGGTGGGCGGCCTGCGCCGGCTGCAACTGCCGGAAGAGCCGCCCGCCCGGGAGATCTGGATGGGCTATCACCGCGACCTGCGGCGGCTGAATCGGCTGCGGGCGTTCATTGCGATCGTGAATGAGCATGTGGCCGGGCTGCAGGGCTGAGGCGCAGGGCAGATCGAGCCGACTGCGTCTTCAGGCGTCGTCCTCGGCCGGAGCCTCGCCCTCTGGCGCCTTCAGGACCTCGAGCACCGTGTCGCACATGGCGTACATCTGGTCCACGAAGGCCGGGCCCAGGGCCGCTTCGAGTTCCTGGTAGACGGCCTCCATGTCCTCGCTCACGTCCGCGAACATCTGCTGCGCCCGGCGCGAGAGCGACACATGCTGCCGGCGCTGGTCGTCCGGGTGCCGCTCGCGCTGCACCAGTCCCAGGCCTTCCATGCGCGCGAGCACGCCGCTCAGGCTGGGGCTGGAGATATGGCAGATGGCACAGAGCTCCCGCGGCTCCAGCGTGCCGCGCACATGGAGCGCGCGAAGGATGCGGAACTGCTGCTCCGTCAGGCCCGTCTTCTTGAGCACATGGCGGAAGCGGCCCACGATGGCGGCGCGCACCTGCAGCAGCAGCAAGGGAAGGTTGCGCCGCGGCTGCGCACGGGCTGAAGGGGCGGGGGAGGGTCGACGCTGGCGGCTGCGCGCGGCGGGCTTGTTCGTCAAGATGCGGCTTCGGTCGGGCGGCCTCCCGATGGGGCGGCCTGCGGGTCGCCCGGATGGTAATGGACCCCCTCTTTCCGCGCTCCTCAGAGCGGCGCGATGCGCGCGTGCAGCAAGGCGCTACGCCCTTCGTCCAGCGCGCGGATGCAGCGGGCGACGGCCGCCTCGACATCGGCCGGATCGACCAGCCGCTCGCCATGCGCACCGGCGGCCTCGGCCACGCCGGCGAAGTCCATGCCGGTGGGCAGCACCGATGCGTACTCGTCCGTCGCGAAGGCCCGGCCCTTGGGGTACATGCGCAGGGTGGCTTCCTTCACCGCGGACCAGCCGCCGTTGTCGAGCACGACGGTCAAGATCGGCAGGCCGTACTCCTGCGCCACGGCCAGCGTGGAGGTGGCATTGCTGAAGTAGAAGGTGCCGTCGCCCACGAAATGCACCACGCGGGCGTCGGGCCGCGCCAGCTTCACGCCCAGCGCCGTGCCGGCCGAAAAGCCCAGCCCCCCGCCCGGCAGCCCCAGCAGCGTGCCGGGCTCGTTGCGCGGCACCTGGTCGAACACCGTGAGCGTGTTGCGGATGCCTTCGTTGAGCACGGTGTCGCGGCTGTCCAGCGCCCGGTGGATGGCGGCGCACAGGTAGGCCGGGTTGATGGCACCGCGCTCGCCGGGCGCTTGCGCCGCGGCGTCGATCCTGCGCTGGCGCTCGGCATGTTCGCGTTCGAGCTTCCTCATCCGCTCGGCCGCCCTTGCCTCGAAGGCCGGCGTGGCGAGCGACTTCACGGCGTCGATGAGCTGGGCCAGCAGCAGTTCGCTGTCGCCCTCGATGCGTGCGTGGGTCGCAAAGCCCCACATCGGCATGTCGCGCTTGATGGCGTCGAGGTCCATCTGCGCCCACCAGGCGTTCGGGTTGACGCGGGTGGTCTTCGGCACCCAGGGCACGTCGACGTCCAGCATCAGGCCGACGTCGGCCTTCTCGGCGAAGGGGCCGGGCAGGTAGCCGGCAAAGCAGGGGCTGTCGCGGCGGATGTTCAGGTGCACGCTGTTGAACTCGCACACGCGCATGCCGACGAGTCGCGCCAGCGCGTCCACCAGGGCGGGCGTGCGCGGATGGCGGCCGGCATAGGCGGTGACCAGCAGCGGGTCTTCGCTGGCCACGAGCTTTTCCGCGATCTGCTGGATCGGCGCCGGATGCGCGCCGCCGGCCTTGACGGGCCGGTGGCTGGCCGCCGGAAAGGGATGCAGCTCCTGCGGCGGGCAGGGCGCGGCCAGCATCTCGCGCGGCAGCATCAGGTACACGGGGCCCGGTGGATCGCTCTGCATCACCGAGTGCGCGCGGGCGATGACTTCGGCCGCCATCGACGGCCAGGGCAGCGTGTATTCCCACTTGACGTAGGGACGCACCACGCTGCCTTGGTCGAAGGGCTCCTGCACGAAGTGCACATAGGTGTCGCGCCCGCCCTCCACCTGGTTGAAGGTGGTGGCCGGCGCGCGGCCGGCCATCAGCAGCACCGGCACGCGGGCGCGGAACAGGTTGTGCATGGCCATGGCCGAGTTGGCCGTGCCGGCATCGACATGCACCAGCACCGCCTGGCCGCGGCCGGTGGCGATGGCGTAGCCGCCGGCCATGTGCAGGGCCGTGTTCTCGTGCGGGCAGAGCACCACCTGGGGCAACGCCCGCCCTTGCTCGCGCCACCGCGCCATCTCTTCGATGAGCGGCGCGTGGTCCGTCCCCAGGTTGCAGAACAGGTAGTCGACGCCGTGGTCCAGCAGCGCCTGCAGCAGATGGTGCGAGGCGGTGTGGGGGGTGGTGTCGTCGTCGTCGGGGGAGCGTTGGAGGTCCATGGGGGCGTGGTCAGTTGGTCTGCGCGGCCAGTCCGGCGGCCCGAACGGCCGGCGCGAAGGCGCTCTGCTCGGCCTGGATGCGCTTGCGCACGGCATCGGGTGCGGCGTAGTCGGCCTCGTGGCCCAGGCGCACGAAGGCCTCGCGCGTGGCGGGGTTGGCGAGCGCCTTGTTCAGCTCGGCGGACAGCTTGTCGACCACGGCGCGCGGCGTCTTCGCCGGCGCGTAGAGCGCGAGCCACACCTCGAACTCGGTGCCGGGGAAGCCGGCTTCGGCCAAGGTCGGCACGTCCGGCAGGAAGGGCGAGCGCTTCTCGGACGCGACGGCCAGCGGGCGCAGCTTGCCGTCCTGGATCTGCGCGTTGAGCGGCGCCAGGTCGGCCATCACCATCACGGTCCGCCCGGTCACCAGATCGGCGATGGCGGGCGTGAAGCCGTTGTAGGGCACGTGGATCATCTTGGCGCCGGCACGCTGGATCAGCATCTCGGTGCCGATGTGCGCCATCGAGCCGATGCCGTTGCTCGCATAGGCCAGCGCGCCGTCGCGCGCCTTCGGGTCGGCGAGCAGGTCCTTCGCGCTCCTGTAGGGCTGCGTGGCCGACACCGCGAGGAAGTAGGGCAGGCGCGACACCTGGCCCACCGGCACGAAGTCGTTGAGCGGCACGAAGGGCAGCTTGGCCTGCGTGAGCGGCAGCAGCGTCATGGTGGAGCCGCCCGTCAGCAGCAGCGTGTAGCCATCCGGCGCCGCGCGAGCCACCGCCTCGGCCGCGATCACGGTGTTGCCGCCGGGCTTGGACTCGACGACGAAGCTCTGGCCCATCGCCGTCCCCAGGGACTGGGCCACCAGGCGGGCGGCGGCATCCACGCCGCCGCCGGGGGCGTAGGGAATGAGGATGCGCACGGGCTTGGACGGATAGGCCTCCTGGGCCAGGCTGGCCCCCGCGACCACGGACAGCGCGACCGCGAGGACGCAACGAACTAGCTTCACCATGTCTGTCTCCTGAGTCGTGACTGCCTGGGGCGTCGCTCGGGGGGGCAGATCACTAATATGTGAGCGATTTGGGGATGCTAGGGGGGAAGGGGGGAGACAGGTTCAGCAGTTACCCGCAGAGCGTTCTTTGCTCGGGGCTGAATGGGCGGGGGATGCTCCACAACGAGCGGCGGATCCGCCGCTTGCGGCAGACGCTCCGGGTGGTGGTGGAGCCGAGGGTGGGCGGCCGCCATGAGGCGGGCCGAAACCATGTCGAGGCCGCAGGTGCTATTCGATGGTTGCGACAGCGTCGCAACCATCTGCCTGTCGGTCAGCCCTTCTGGCTAGCTCCCCGGCAAGGTCGACAGCAGCCGGGCCCCGCATTCGGTCAGGTCGCCCTCGAAGGCAACGACGCGCCCGCGGTGGCGCCGCTCGGTGTGCGCCGGCACGATCCGGAAGATGCCACCGCAGCTGGGGCAGCGCGCCACACATCCTTCGCCGGTCACCGGCTTGCCCAGCACCATCATGTCCAGCGCGGTCAGCACTTCCCCGCCGTGGTCGGTGGGGTCGCCCAGGCGGACCACGGGCCGGTTTCGCGAATCACGCATTGGCGCCCCCCGTCTTGACGATCACGACGCTCTCGGAATCTTCCGGTCCGCGCCTCATGCAACCGCCCCCTCCTCGACGCTCATCTGGCGCTGGGCATTGAGCCCCTGGTTGCTGCCCTGGTAGATCTGGCGCCAGCGGATGTAGCGCTGGCCCTCGGCGACGAGGTGAATCATGTTGCTGCCGGTGGCCTGAACCCAGTTGACACCGGGGCTGCGGAACTTGCCGATGAAGCCGGCGTAGGAGTCGTGCACCCATTCGTCGAAGAAGCGCCCCAGGTCGTAGGAGACGGTGCCCGTCTTGATCTCCTTGTAGATCTGCAAGGCCTTGGCGTGGAAGCCGCGGATCACCTCGCGGTTGCCCATGAAGTCGATGGGTCCGGGCGGGCGCTCCAGCAGGTCGACCTGCTGCTCGAAGATCTGCTGGCCGCGCAGGTAGTAGTCCAGGCCCTCGGCGTCGAACCGGCGGGCCTGCTTGACGCTGGCCAGCTCGGCAAAGCCGTTCTTGCGGCGGGTGACGGCATAGCGCCAGGCCAGGTAGCACTGGCCGTGGCGGCGCAGGGCCTCGCGGGTGTCCAGGCCGGTGGGGACGCCGCAGGTGGAGAAGTAGGTTTCTACGGCCTTGCGGATCTGGGGTTGGGAGTCGAGGCCGAACTGCGACGGCAGCATAAGGCGTGCAGCCGCAGAACTGTCGAGCGCGATCCAAGGCACGAAGACATGCCCATCGCAGGCTTGCACGGCCGCGTCGTACATGTGCTTGAGCGTCAGGTTTGACAGGCGCAGGTCGTCGGCCAGCTCCGGCTGCTCGAAGAACTGGCCCAACTGGTCGCGCTGGCGCTTGAAACGAATGCCCTTGCCCTGCTCGCCCGCGGCGTAGCCGCCCCCCACGTCGCTGTGCGCGCCGGGGCAGTGGTGCTCCTGGCAGTTGAGCGGAAGGCCGCCGGCCTGCGCCACGCTGTCCGAAGGGAAGTTGGTCCGCAGCTCATGCAGCGCGACGTGATGCAGGCAATTGCGCACCTCGGGGTGGATGCGCAGGTCCTCGGCGGTGGCCCATGCGTTGTGGCCGTCGGAGCCGATGGCATCGGTCAGGCCGACGGAGGCGACGGTGTCGAAGATGCCGAGCATGCGCACATAGGCGGGCACGCCGAAGAGCTGGCCCTGGAGCATGAGGTACTGGTGCAGCCAGGAGACGAAGACGCGGGCCTGGGCGGCGCCGCGGGAGAAGCCGAAGACGTCCAGGTAGATGGCCTTGGGCCGAGGCCGGGTGGCGCGCTGGGCGATCTGCTGGCGCAACTCGCCGCAGATGCGAGAGAGGAACTTGCGGCGCTCGCCGGCGATGGAGGCGCCCAGGAAGCTGCGGTCGCTGGCGCCGACGAGGCCGCAGGGCAGGCCGAGTTGCTCGAGGATCTTCTGCTCGGGCGTCAGGCGAGGGGGTGCGGTGCTGGCATCGCCGGCGTTGGTATCGGGGAGTCGGGTTTCCGAGCAGAGGGCGGCGAGGGCCTTTCCGTCGAACCTTGGGGCGTCGGCATTGATGACTCGATGAAGCGCGTTGCACACCTGCAGCAGCCCATAGACGATCCGCGCCTCACCTCCTGCGCCAAAGGGACCACCCATTGCGTCGGCCGCCTCCTGTGCGATCTCGGTGAACGGGGTGCCCACGCCGGATACGTAGTAACGGAAGCAACCGTCCTCTGGGGCGTTGCGATAGGCCAGGGAAAGTTTCCAGACGTTCGTGTCGAACTTGGAGGGGTGAAAGCTGTGGTTGTTGTCGGTGCCGTCGAAGAACAGGCCGATGTTGATGATCTGCTCGCAGAAGGCGGCCTGTGGGAACGCCAATGGCTTGGCGTACTGCATCGTGGCGGGTTCGAGGATGGTTTTGTAAGCGCTCATGTTGTTCTCCCTGTGGGTGCTGTCAGTTAGCTTTGATGGGCTGGGGTGAGGGCTTTTCTCCAGGTAGTGGGCTGTAAGAAGGGGCAGGCCCTCTTGGAAAGGCAGGTCCCGGATAGATCGAGCTGTTGGGATATGGGCGGCTAACCCACACCTGGACTTGATGCCCTGGCAGGAAGTGCACGTACATGCCGGAGCTATCGCCAGGCTCAACGGCGAAGTGGATGGGGACGGTGGCTTCGTGTTCGAGGAGTTCGTCGACGTCGTCCCGGTAGGTCTGCCAGCGGACGGTGGCGAGGATGGGCTTGGTGATATGGAGAGGAAGCAGGACGCAGCAATCGCCTGCGCCGCCGCCGCCCCAGCCCAAGATGCCGGGGCCGCGAAATTGGTTGTTGATGGAGAACCGTGGTATGCCGATGCCGTCCCCGTAGTGCCCCACGGCGCCCACGGGCACGCCGATGGTCCGCTTGTCGGGAAAGAGGTCTTCGGAGGAGCCTGCACAGCCGGCGGCGAGCAGGGCCAGGGCAAGGGCTGCCAGTGCGCGGGTCAGGCAGCGTGCGAGGTTCATGCGGCCTCCTGGCAGGGTGTCGAGTGCGGCTGACCTGAGGCGGGTTGCGCAGGCACGCTGTGATGCCGGGCGGCGCGCAGGCGGAGCTTGTTGTCGGTGCCGTCGAAGAACAGGCCGATGTTGATGATCTGCTCGCAGAAGGCGGCCTGTGGGAACGCCAATGGCTTGGCGTACTGCATCGTGGCGGGTTCGAGGATGGTCTTGTAGGTGCTCATGTTGTTCTCCCTGTGGATGCTGATCAGTTGGCTTTGGTGGGCTGGGGTGAGGGCTTTTCTCCGGGTAGTGGGCGGTAGGGCGGGGCGGGGCCGCGAGGGAACGCTGGGCCGGGGTACTCAGAGCTGAGTGGGGTTGGCTCGGCATACCAGACCGCCACCGTGTGCCCCGGCAGAAAGTGGACATAGAGTCCGGAGCCGCCTTCGCCTGGGTCAACGGCGAAGTGGATGGGGACGGTGGCTTCGTGTTCGAGGAGTTCGTCGACGCTGCTGCGGTAGGTCTGCCAGCGGATGGTGACCATCACAGGTCCGGTGATCTTGCGTGGGAGAAGCACGCAGCAATTGCCCGCGCCGCCGCCGCCCCAGGTCGAGACGCCGCCATCCTTGAACCTGTCGTTGATGGTGTAGAGAGGGACGCCGATGCCCTTGCCGTAGTGCCCCACGGCGCCCACGGGCACGCCGATGGTCCGCTTGTCGGGAAAGAGGTCTTCGGAGGAGCCTGCACAGCCGGCGGCGAGCAGGGCCAGGGCAAGGGCGGCCAGTACGTGCGCAAGACGTCGTGCGAGCTTCATGCGGTCTCCTGGCTGGGCGTCGAGCGCGGCGAAGACGCGACACAGGCGCTCATCGCCTGCGCGCCACGACGTTCTGCCATGCCTGTTTCATCCACGCCGCGTTCCTGATGCTCCCCGCGCCGGCCGCGAATGCCAGACGCGCCAGTTCCAGGAGCAGCGCGCGGTCGGTGCTGCCGGATTCGCGCCAATGGCGCACACAGGCCTCGGCGATGGCGAAATCCTCGTGGTGCCGCGGGTCGGCGACTTGGCCGGCCGCGCGGCCCATGCGCAGCAGCAGCGCGTCCGGCTCTCCTGCGTCGATCAACTGGTCGATCTGCGTGGCTGTCAGTCGAAGGCCCTCGAAGGCGTCCGTGTGCTCAGCGTCCAGAGCCAGCGGGCGGCGCTTGCCCTGCCGGTCCCCAATGGACCAACTGGCTATTGGCGCTGTCACGGCACGCCACTGTTCGGGGGTCAGGATGCCGGGCAGGTAGGCCATCACCCGGCAGTCCGCAATGCGCAGGCCGTAGCTTTCGCCGCTGTCGTCGGTGAACCAGACGGCGCGGCGCAGGTGGCTGGCCAGCTCGGGCAGTGCCAAGTGGGACGTGAGCACCGCAACGTGAAGGCCATGCCCGAATCCGCCGAACACGGCACGCACCTGCTTGCCGACGCCCTCGTCGGCGCGGGCTTGGTCCAGCGAGATGAGCAAAGGGCCGGCCAGGTGTTGTTCCGGATGAGGCATCAGCGGCTCGAACAGCGCGCCTGGCTTGGCGAACGCGGCCAATGCCTTGAGCTGCTCGTGCACGAGTGCACCGTCCAGCAGGACGTATCTGTACATGGAGGTCGTCGTCGCGTTCATAGCGTGGAGATGGCGCTGCCGGCGCGCGCCGCGGCCATGAGGCAAGGGATGCATACCCGCTCTGGAAGCTGCGGCAGGAGGGTCTTGGCCGTCTTGGGGCCGAAGTTCTGCACGTCCGCTGCCCACACATGGTGGGCACCGGGGGTGTTGAAGAAGAAGCCGCCGGCCGTGACGTCCAGGCGCGTGCCGCCTACGTCCAGGGAGATGCCCTTGGCGGCCTTGATGCGCACCCAGTCGCTTTCGCTGATCAGTTCCAGGACGCGCTTGGCGATGATTTCGATGCGGTCATCCTGCGCCTGAAGCTCGACAGCACCCTCGCCGGCGATGACGCGCACGCCCTGCTCCTTGGCGAACAGGCGCACCGCCTGCTGTGCGCTCGCCAGCAGGCTGCCGCTGGCCGCCACGCTGGCATGGCCGCCTGCCGTGATGGCCGTATGGCCTTCGGCGGCCAGGTGCAGCGCGCCGTGCGTGGTCGCTTCGATGCCCGCAGGGCTGGAGAGCACCAGATGGGGACTGCTCAGCTCGGGAAACTGCGTGGCGGAGCCTGCACCCGCCAGTGCCTGATGCTGCTGGCCCAGGACCTGTGACACGGTGTGCTGGTCTTCGCCATTGGCCTGCACCCGATGATGGGTGGCAACGCCCGCCAAGGCCTCGTGCCGTCGCTGCGCCGTGGCGAGCCGGGACAGCGCCTCCGCCATGTCCTTGATGTGGCCCTCTGCCCGCTCCCGTCCTTCGGTGCTGATGAGCAGGCCTTGCTGGGCACGGATGGCGCCCGGGCCATCGGTGCGCAGTTCGAAGCCTTCGCCGCGAGGATCCTTGCGCCCTGCGTTGTCTTCGATGCGGGTGATCTTGCCCAGGCTCAGCTGGCTGTGCTGGTGGTCGCTCTTGAGCTGGGCCTGGATGGCACCGTGGGTGTCATCGAGCACCAGATGATTGGAGCGGCCGCTGGCGCTGTTGCCGCCTTCCGGTGCCAGTTCGCGCGAGCGCACGCCGGAAAGCGCTGCCTGATTCGGCAGATGCCAGGGTGGCAGGTTCAGCTGGTTATGCACCCGCCCGGTACAGATGGGCAGGTCCGGATCGCCGCCCAGGAAGTCCACGATCACTTCCTGGCCCACGCGCGGAATGTGGATGGCGCCGAGCTGATTGCCCGCCCAGGGCGAGCTCACTCGCAGCCAGCAACTGCTGTGCTGATTCCTGCGGCCGATGCGGTCCCATGGGAACTGGACCTTGATGCGTCCGAGCTCGTCGGTCCAGATGTTTTCGTTGGCGGGCCCCACCACCAGGGCCGTCGCCGGGCCACGCGTATAAGGCTTTGATCGGGTCAGGGTGGGGCGCAGCGGCTCCTGGATGGGATGGACCGTCAGGTCCACTCGCACGGCCCACTGCTGGCGGCGATGTGCTGCCGCTGGGTGGGGCTGGCTGTCCTGTGCGATCTCTTCGATGCACAGATCGGTATGCAGGATGAGGTACTCCGCGTTTGCGGCAGGCCGGGGATGTTTGGCGAGGATGAAGGTGTGTCCCGGCTGCATTCCCCGCAGATTGCCACTGGCGCGCGCACGTGCACCGTGTGTGCGCAGAGCCTGCATCCTCAGCAGCGACAGCAGTCGCCCTTCCTCGAATGGGTCGGCGTCTGGGGCGGTGCCTGCGCGGGGCTGGGCGAAATGTGTACCCGCCGTGCCCTCATGCCACTGGTAGATCTCACTGTCGGCGTGCCCGGTGGGCCGTGGTTCGCGGCGAGATGCGGTGAGATCGGCCTTGGGGCGCGTGTAGTCGTAGTCGCTGGTGACGTAGCGGCCACTGGTGAGCTGGTGCGAGGGGACGAAGCTGTGGATGTATTCGGCGTCGACCTTCCAGCCCGGTGCGTGGTACTCGACGGTGTGGTACGCCTCGCTGTCGTTGCGGCTGAATGCGGCATTGCCGTCGCTGAGCACCAGGCGGTGCTTGCCTTCGATGTGCTCGAAGTGGAAGTTGATGCCCCATTCCTGGCACAGCCGATCGAAGAAGGCGAAGTCGGTCTCGTTGTACTGGACCTGGAAGTCGCGCAGCGGATAGCGCTCGCAGAGCCGCTTGTGCACGGAATACGGGTAGTCCGCCAGCAGCTCATCCAGGATGTCGACCACGGTCTTGTTCTGGAATACCTTGCAGTCGGTGGTCAACGTGGCCAGATGAAGCCAGGGGCGCAGCGTGAGCCGGTACTGAAGGTGGCGTCCTTCCTCGCCCCAGAAGTCCGCGCCGGTGACCAGCGCGCTGATCTCCCGGTGACCCGCACCGATGGCGTGGCTCGGCGCACCGACCGAACCGGGAATGAATTCGCCGGCGCCGTCCAGGTCGATGAAGCATGTGATCTCCCGGCCGATGAACGCGTCCAGGTCGAAATCGGCCCCGAGGCTGGGGCTGAAGTTGAGGGCGTCGGGTGTCTTGAGAAGGAGTTCGTATTCGAACAGTGTGTTGACGCCTTCGTGGCCGGAAAGCCGCACGGGATGAAGGGCAGGCTCGCCGTTGTGCATGGGCATGGCGGGCCCTTGCACCGCGAGGGTGGTGTGTGGCATGGATCGTTCTCCCTGAATCTGCTTGAGCAATGGCGGCGCGCTGGGGGCGCTGCAACCAGGCGCAAAGAGCTTAGGTGCATCTCCTGGGCCCAACCTCCGGCTTGCGGCATTGCGGCGGAGCTTTGGTTAACTAGTTCTCACCGGCAGCCGCTTCGGCAGGGCGCGGTGCGCATCGGGCTCTGGTGTCTGGGTTGGCTTTGCCGCCAGGCCTGCCTAGAATCGCCCCCGCTCCGGGGTGCACGTATGGCGTGCTGAGACGGCGGACCTGACCGCCGGAACCGCGAACTTGATCTGGTTAGTACCAGCGTAAGAAGAGCTGCAGCGCCAAGGCGCGTGTGTCCGTCCATCCGTCCGTCTATGCATCGGCGGGGCCGGGCTCACCCGCATCCCCCTTGGCGCCGATGGCGGGGCATCCATCCACCCATGTGCTTTGGAGAGTCCGCCCCATGAACGCCCCCGACAAGTTCGCCCATCTGCTCGCGCTGACGCGTGAGCCCTTTCCCGCTTCCACCAAAGGCCGCATCGCCGGCAGCCGGCCCGATCTGCAGGTGCCGGTGCGCGACGTGCGCCTGACCAATGGCGAGACGGTGTCGCTCTACGACACCTCCGGCCCCTACACCGACCCCAACGCCGAGATCGACGTCCGCCGCGGCCTGGCCGGCCTGCGCGCCGCCTGGATCGACGAGCGCGGCGACACCGAAAGCTACGAAGGCCGCATCCGCCAGGCGCTGGATGACGGCGCCAAGCATGCGGAGCAGCAGGCCCCGCAGGAGCACGAGCGCATCACCCAGCTGCGCGCCGAGGCAGCAGCCCTGCAGCGTCAGCCGCGCCGCGCCAAAAGCGGCATGAACGTCACGCAGATGCACTACGCCCGCCGCGGCATCGTCACGCCCGAGATGGAGTACGTGGCCCTGCGCGAGAACGGCCGCCGCGAATGGATGGCCGAGTACCTGGCCGACGAGGAGCGCGCGCGCCGCGTGGCGGGCAATCCGCTGGGTGCGGCCATCCCCAAGATCATCACGCCCGAGTTCGTGCGCGACGAGGTGGCACGCGGGCGCGCCATCATCCCGGCCAACATCAACCACCCCGAGGTCGAGCCGATGGCCATCGGCCGCAACTTCAAGGTCAAGATCAACGCCAACATCGGCAACTCGGCCGTCACCTCCAGCATCGAGGAAGAGGTCGAGAAGCTGGTGTGGGCCATCCGCTGGGGCGCGGACAACGTGATGGACCTGAGCACCGGCAAGAACATCCACACCACGCGCGACTGGATCGTGCGCAACTCGCCGGTGCCCATCGGCACGGTGCCGATCTACCAGGCGCTCGAAAAGGTGGGCGGCGTGGCCGAAGACCTGACCTGGGCCATCTTCCGCGACACGCTGATCGAGCAGGCGGAGCAGGGGGTGGACTACTTCACCATCCACGCCGGGCTGCGGCTGCCCTTCATCCCGATGACGGCCAAGCGCATGACGGGCATCGTCTCGCGCGGCGGCTCGATCATGGCCAAGTGGTGCATCGCGCACCACCGCGAGAGCTTCCTCTACGAGCACTTCGAGGAGATCTGCGAAATCATGAAGGCCTACGACGTGAGCTTCTCGCTCGGCGACGGCCTGCGCCCCGGCTGCGGTGCCGACGCCAACGACGAGGCGCAGTTTGCAGAACTGCGCACGCTGGGCGAGCTGACGCAGATCGCCTGGAAGCACGACGTGCAGACCATGATCGAAGGCCCGGGCCATGTGCCGCTGCACATGATCCAGGCCAACATGGACGAGCAACTCAAGCACTGCCACGAGGCGCCGTTCTACACGCTGGGCCCGCTGACCATCGACATCGCCCCGGGCTACGACCACATCGCCAGTGCCATCGGCGCGGCCATGATCGGCTGGATGGGCACCGCCATGCTGTGCTACGTGACGCCCAAGGAGCACCTGGGCCTGCCCGACCGGGACGACGTCAAGCAGGGAATCATTGCGTACAAGATCGCGGCCCACGCCGCGGACGTGGCCAAGGGCCACCCGGGCGCGCGTGCACGCGACGACGCGCTCTCCAAGGCGCGCTTCGAGTTCCGCTGGGAAGACCAGTTCAACCTGGGCCTGGACCCGGACACGGCCCGCGACTTCCACGACGAGACGCTGCCCAAGGATTCGAGCAAGGTGGCGCACTTCTGCTCGATGTGCGGCCCCAAGTTCTGCTCGATGAAGATCACGCAGGAAGTGCGCGAGTACGCGGCGCAGGGCATGGACCAGAAGTCGCGCGAGTTCCGCGAGGGCGGCGGCGAGTTCTACGTGCCGATCCAGCCGGCCAAGGGCTGAGAAGGCGCACCTGGCCTGCGGGCGGCCCGTTCAGTGCGCCGGGTACGCCACGTCGCGCGCGGCCGCCAGCCGTGGCGCGGGCAGCGGCTCTTCCACGCCGGTGGTCGCATCCTGCGGCACCTCCTGGTAGACATTCGTCGCCGGGGCCACCACCGGGCTGCGGCCGGCCTTGAAGGACTGCTCGCGCACCAGCAGCCAGTAGGCCTTGTTCAGCGCCATGGCGCGCTGCGGGCTGGGCAGCGTCATCGACGAGACGTCGGTGGCGAGCCGCGCGAAGGCCTCGGGCTTCTCGCGGCCGTCGGGGCCGAAGTATTTGGTCAGCAGCTCCAGGTTCTCCCGGAACTCGTCGCCCGCATGGTTGGCGCGCAGGTAGCTCGCGTACTCGGGCTGTCCATCGGTGCGTAGCGGGTCGGGCACGGGCGGCTGGTGCACCATGTCGCTCCAGGCCAGCCAGCCATGCGCCGCGCCGGTGCGCAGCTTGCGCGCGAAGGCGAAGCTGCCGTCCTCGGTGGCCGAGATGCCGCTGTGGCAGCCCATGCAGTAGACGGTTTCCTCGAAGCTCTGCGGCCGTAGCTGGCCTCGGCGGTCCTCGATGAAGCCCTGGTAGACCCAGCCCTGCCGGTTGGACAGCCCCCGCTCCGCATTGCCCGGGAAGACCTCCGGGTTCTCGGGCTTGAGCGCCTGCTCCTTGCCTTCGATGGAGGCGGTGTGGCGCAGCTGCGAATAGGTGCGCCAGCCGTCCTTGCGGGCGTAGCGCAGCTCCTTCATGCGCGGCGATGCGGACACGGTGCCGTCGTTGCCCACCGCCAGGTAGCGCACGCTGTGCAGGAACTCCGTGCCTTCGGGGTACAGCCCCGCCGCCAGGTGCACCTGTCCGGCCGCCTGCTGCGCGCCGGCCTGGCCGGCATAGCGCATGCGCCGCTGCGGCTCGGCGGGCCAGATGTAGGCGATGTGGTCGGCCATGCCCAGGTGGCCGTCGCCGTCCAGGTCCGTGCCCAGGGCGCGCTCGTCCACCGGGTCGATGGGCACGTCCTGCCGTGTGATGAGCGACTCGACGATGGCCAGGTTGACGGTGTAGACCGCCAGGCTTTCGCGGCCCTGCGCGTCGCGGCGGAAGGCCGCAGGCAGGCGGATCGCCACGTCGTCGAAGGAGCCGTTGGTGGGCATGAAGGCGCCGGGGAAGGGGTGGTAGACGAAGCTGCGCCAGCCGGTGGGCGTGCCGTCGGGCGCATGGTCCCAGCCCTGGGCGTCGAAGTTCAGCCAGGCATCTGGGCGGTAGCCGTCCCAGCGGCCGTTGCCGTCGGCGTCCCAGCGGGCGGGCAGCTGCGCCAGGCGCTCGGTCAGCCGCAGCGTGCCGTTGGCGCCGTGGTAGTTGTCCTCGGCCACATAGCGGGCCATGTCGGCGTCGGCGATGGCTGCGACCTCGGCCCGCCGGTCCTTGAACAGATTGGTCCAGGGGTTGCGCGGCACCCGGCCCGCCTGCAATTGCGGGAAGGCGTATTCCTGCTGCAGCTCGGGCTGCCCGTTGGGATTGGGCTCGGGCGCCTCCGCATGGCAGACGTAGCAGGGGTTGTGGCGCAACGCCGCCACCTTGGCGATCGTGTAGCACTGCGGCGGGATGTAGGCGAGCCGGTTCTCCAGCGTGCGGCCCTCCAGGCTCACGCCGCCATCGTCCGGGTCGGCGCAGCCCGCGAGCAGCAATGCCGCGCCGACCAGCAGGGGCGTCAGCGCCGCGCTTGCCCGCCCCTGGCGGCCCATCACTTCTTCAGCACCGGCAGCGGGCCGATGTAGCCGAGGTACGAGCGGCGCTCCGCGCTGGTGGGGCTGACCATGCTCTGGTCGCTCTCGCCATACGGGTGCTGCACCACGTTCAGGATGTAGCTGAAGTTGTTGATGTTGGGGTGGTAGTAGAGGCTGGTAACTTCCGAGCCGTAGGGCGTGGTCATGATGCGGGTGAGCTTCTTCGTCTCGATGTTGTAGGCCCAGGTCATGTCGTTCTGGTGGCCGTCGTCGGAGTCCTCGCCGATCAGCAGGGTCTTCTGGCCCGGCATGAAGGTGATGTTGTCCGGGTTGGCGATGCCGTCGAGCGAGCAGACGTTGCCGGCGCTCGGGCCGCTCGGGTAGGCGTCGACGGTGCGCGGGTTGAGTCGGTTGGGGTCGGCCTTGGTGGTCATGATGCCGGCCAGCACGCCGTGCATGGACTTGGCCACGTAGTCGCTGCCGATGGTGGTATCGCTGCCCATGTCGTAGGCGTAGACGGCGCCGCAGTGGTTGAAGATGGCCTTGATGTCGTTGTTGCCGCCGCGGTCGTACTGGGTGTTGGCCACGCCCAGCTTGCGGTTGTCTTCCATGCCGCGCTCCAGGAAGCTGTACGACACGTACATGCGCTTGCCGTCCGGGTCGAAGGTCATGCCTTCTTCCTTGCGGAACTCCATGGTGGCGCCCAGGTAGGCGGCGTAGCGGCGCGTCTCCAGGAAGGCGGCGGCCTTCTCCTTGCCCGACTTGAGGGCCAGGCACTCCAGGCCGTAGGTCGTGTTCACGGACTTGAAGCCGGTGGCGCATTGCGCATTCGAATCCGGCGTGGCCGTGTCGAAGATGTCCGAGAACTTGGTGCCGGCGTCGATCAGCGTCTTGATCTCGCTGTCGCTGGCGTGGCCCAGCTTGATCCACGACACGTTGGCGTCCACCAGGTCGGTGGTGCCGGCCGGGGTGGTCTGGTTGACCTTGATGGCGTAGAGCGTGCCGGCCGTCAGATCGCCCGCCTTGTCGGCGGTGTACATGTAGTAGCTGGTGTTGGTCTCGTCGTCCGACTGGTAGACGGTGCGGTTGTCGGGCATCACGTACGACAGCTCGTGCGACATGCGGCCCATGCTGTAGTGCTTGGTCACCGTGGCGTTGGCCGATTCGTCCACCGCCACTTCGACCGGGTAGCCCCAGAAGTACAGGTTGCTCTTGGAGGCATCGCCGCCGATGGTGGTGCCGCCGCCGAAGTAGGTCGCCATGTATCCGGCGCGGCCGGTGCGGGCGTCGGGCGCGTCCTCTTCGCTGCCCAGGTGGGTCTGCCAGGGCGTGACGCTGCCGGCACAGGGGCTGACGATGCCGTTGATGCCCGACAGGTCCAGCGCGCGGGTGCTCACGGCGGTGAGGGCGCCGCTTTGCTTGTCCTGCGACAGCTCGGTCAGGTACAGCGCGCCGGGAATGTCTTCCATGTGCGCGACGGAGAACAGCTTGCTGCCGACCTTGAGGATCGAGGTGAAGTCGTTGGCGTCGGAGATGGTGGTCGAGCCGTCCGAGGCCAGGATGGGCTTCATCTGGTTGTCCAGGATGAGGCCGTAGGTGTTGAGGCTGGCGTCGCTGCCGCGGCGGTCGCCCGAGCGCAGGATGGTGTTGAAGCCGGTGGGCACGGTCTGCCCGTTGATGGTGGCCGAGCTGGTGGCGCGCACCTGGCGCTTCTCGCTGTCGGTGAAGGCGGCCGTGATGCTGCCGAAGGCGGCGTCGAAGGCCTGGGCGATGGCGGTGAGCACCGACCCGCCAGTGTTGCTGCTCGAAGACGAGGTGGTCGTACTGCTGGTGCTGCCGCTCTGCGTTGGAGTGGCGACGGGCGTGAAGACGGACGACGAGCCGCCGCCGCAGGCGGCGAGTTGGATGGTCACACCAGCCAGCGCGACCGCGCCGAGGCGGGTGGAAAGTTTCTGGAGGGACATGGTTGGGGTTCTGGTTTTCATGTGGGGTGATTCCTGAGCTCCTCGCTCGCGGCGGAGTCTGGTTCCCGGCCATGAAAGCGGAGTGACCGGAAGCTGACTCGCATGGTCAGCTTGGCGGCAGCCATCGCACCGTTCCCTCTGGATGGCAGCCCGTAGGCCTGCGACTACAGCCGGGGCACAGCAACAGGTCCACCATCGCGGACATGAACCATCCACCTCTTCAACTCATCGTGGAGGAGCCGCAACCCGGCGCCTTCGTGTGGAAGCTCCAGCAGACGGATGCGCAGGGGCAGCCCCGGCGCACCGTGCGCGAGTGCGAGTCGCCCGCGGACAGCTACGAGGCCGCGCTGGCCAGCGGAACGCGGGCGCTGAAGACGGCTCTGCGCGAGGGCGAGCCGTCGCATGCCTGATAGGCATGTCTGAGCCTTCGGCGCGTCGTACGCGCCGCTGAAGGGGGCCTGCCAGTTCCGACACGCCGGGTCCAGCGAGGCGAGTCGGAGGATCGGGCCAGTGTCCAAGCCGCATGGCGCTGGCGAGGACGTCACCTTCGGGTGCGTGCATGTGCCGCGCGCCCCGGCGGTGTGCGCGCCGGCGTTGGATTGTCCCCATGCGGGAGACAAAGTAATTCCTTTTGCGGGATTTATCTGTGGGTGGCCCTGCGGCACACTTTCGGCTGCCCGCGCGCGACCGGTTCCATGCCGTCTCGTTGCCATCCGAGCGCGAGGCGTCACCCCGGGGCCCGTCCATGCACATCGCTTCCGTTTTCGTCTCTGCTCGCCGTGGCGCTGGCCCGCTGGCCGGTGCCGGGCTGGCCCTGGCGCTTGCTGCGCCGCTCGTGCAGGCACAGGAGCCGAATGCGCTGACGCCTTTCTCGGCCGCGGCCGGTGCGGTCCCGCCCGCACCCTGGCACTTCAGCACGCTGCCCAACAAGACGCCCACCCACTTCGACGTCGTCTCGGAAGACGGGCGCCGCGTGCTCAAGGTCGAGGCCAACGATTCCTATGGCCTGCTGTCGCACCGCGTGCAGTTACCGCTGAACGAGTCGACGGTGCTCAGCTGGCGCTGGCGCGTCGACCAGTTCGTCGATGGCGCCGACCTGCGCACCCGCACGGGTGACGATGGCGCGGCCAAGCTCTGCGTCTTCTTCGACTTTCCGACCGACCGGCTGCCGCTGCTGGAGCGCACGCGCCTGGGTGTGGCGCGCAGCGTCTCGGGCGAGGACGTGCCCAGCGAGGCCTTGTGCTACGTCTGGGACGGCAAGGAGGCCAAGGGCCAGATGCTGGTCAACGCCTTCACCAACCGTATGCACATGGTGGTGCTCGAATCCGGCCCCGCCGCGCAGCCCGGCACCTGGGTGAGCGAGCGCCGCAACCTGCTGGCCGACTACCGCCGCGCCTTCGGCACCGAGGCACAGGGCGCCACGCCCGGCGTGGCGGCGGTGGTCGTCTCGGCCGATGCCGACAACACGCACGGCCACGGCCTGGCCTACTTCTCCGACCTGAGCCTCGTGGGCCCCGCCGGCGTGCGCGCCGAAGCGCGGCCCACGGCCAGTGGCATGGCCGAATAGGGGGGCTGCCATGAACGACCTCATCTCGCTGCTCGCCACCCAGGGCCCCGCCGTGGTTCTGGTGGTGACGCTGGCCGCCCGGCTCGGCGCGCCGGTCCCGGCCGTGCCGTTTCTGGTGGTGGCGGGTGGCCTGGCGATGGGCGGCTCGGCGCTGAATGCCGTGGCCATCGTCCTCGCCTCGCTGCTGGGCAACATCCTGGGCGACGGCGCCTGGTTCCTGGCCGGACGGCGCTGGGGCTATGCCGTGATGCGGCTGCTGTGTCGCGTCTCGCTCTCGGCCGACACCTGCGTGTCGCGCAGCGAAGCGATCCTCGGCCGGTGGGGTGGGCTGTCGCTGATCGCGGCCAAGTACGTG
This sequence comes from Pseudacidovorax sp. 1753, assembly GCF_040544975.1. Lineage (NCBI taxonomy): Bacteria > Pseudomonadati > Pseudomonadota > Betaproteobacteria > Burkholderiales > Comamonadaceae > Pseudacidovorax > Pseudacidovorax sp. 1753. Next base: position 104,290 of record NZ_JBEPKY010000019.1, read on the forward strand.
CCCGGCGTCTCGGTGGTGGCGCCGCCCATGGCTGGCGCGCTGGGCATGTCGAATGCGCGCTTCCTGGCCTTCGAGACGGCCGGCGCCCTGGTCTGGACGCTGGGCTACCTGTTGCTGGGTGCCGTGTTCCACGCCGCCATCCGCGATGTGCTGGCCGTGCTGGCCAACATCGGGCTGGCCGCCACCGTGGTGGGCGGTGTGCTGCTGGTGGCCTTCGTGCTCTGGCGCTACCACCAGCGCCGGATGGCACGCCGCGCCGACGACATCGTGACGATCAGCGTCGACGCCCTGCGCACGGCGCTGGCGCAGGGGCGCGCGCCGACGGTGCTCGACGTGCGTGGCGATCAGGTGCGGGCGATCGACCCGCGGGCCATCCCGGGCGCGGTGGGCTTTGCGCTGGCCGAGCTTCCGCATGCGCTCGGCCCCTTGGCCGATGGCCGCGACCTGGTGGTGTTCTGCGACTGCCCGGCCGATGCATCGGCCATCGCGGCGGCACGGGTACTGATGGCGGCAGGGCTGCCGCGGGTGCGCGTGCTGGAAGGTGGCCTGTCGGCCTGGGCGGCCGCCGACGTGGGCGATGGCGGGGCGGTCGAGGCGGCGCCGCCCGTTCCCGCATCGCTGGGCGCGACCGGCGGCGCCTGAGGCCTGGGCAAGGCGGCGAGGTTTTCGTGGCAACCTCGCCGGCTCATGCAAGCCCTTCTCGACGCCATCCATTCCCTAGCGCCCGCCCCTGACGCGCGGCGGATCTTCCACGGCCGTGGTGGCCTTCACGCCGGCTGCGAGCACCTGGTGCTCGACGCCTATCCCCCGGTCTTCGTGCTCACCAGCTTCAAGCCGCTGGCCGATGAGGACCTGGCCCGCATCGGTGAGGCCCTGCAGGCGCGATGGGCCGAGGTGGCGCCCGGCGAGCCGCTGAACTGGGTCTACCAGTGCCGGCACGAGGGGCGCAGCGAAACGCGCCTGATGGCCGGCGCAGTGCCCGACCCGCATGTGGTGACCGAGGACGGCGCCCGCTACCGCGTGCATGTGCTGCGCGGCCAGAACCACGGCCTCTTCCTCGACATGGCCGGGGGCCGGCGCTGGGTGCGCGCGCACGTGGCCGCGCGGCCGGGCTCGGCGGTGCTCAACCTCTTCGCCTACACCTGCGCCTTCTCGGTGGTGGCGCTGCAGGCCGGCGCGGGCCGCGTGGTCAATGTGGACATGAGCGCCGGCGCCATCGCCATCGGCCAGCAGAACCACCGGCTCAACGGCGTGGAAGGCGGTGCCAGCTTTCTGCCGCACGACCTGTTCAAGACCTGGGGCAAGGTCACGCGCGGCGGGCCCTACGAGCTGGTGGTGGTCGATCCGCCCAGCTACCAGAAGGGCAGCTTCGTGGCGACCAAGGACTATGCGCGGCTGATGCGCCGTCTGCCCGAGTTGCTGGCGCCGGGCGGCCATGCGCTGCTGTGCCTCAACGCGCCGGAGCTGGGCGTGGCCTTCCTGCATGACCAGATGCGCGAACTGGCGCCTTCGCTGCGCTTCGTCGAGCGGGTGGCCAACCCGGCGGCCTTCGCGGATGTGTCGGCCGACCGGGCGCTGAAGGTGCTGGTGTACGCGGCGCCAGCCGGCGAATAGGGCGCGGGCGTCATTCAGCAATGGGTGGCCCGGTCATGCGCGGGGTGGTCAGGCCAGGGCAGTGATGACAGAGAAGGGGCTGCCCATCAGCCCTGCGGGTTCTGCTGCGCCGCCGCGGCCCGAAAGGCGCCGGGGCTCTGCCCCGTCCATTCGCGGAAGGCGCGCGAAAAGCTCTTCTCGTTGCGAAAGCCCACCGCCAGCGCCACCTGCTTGACCGGCCGCGCGGTGCGCTGCAGCAGCTCGATGGCCTGCTGCTGGCGCACCTCGTCCTTCAGGCCCTGCAGGCTCAGCCCTTCGGCCAGCAGCTGCCGGTGCAGGGTGCGGCTGGAGATGTGCAGCAGCGCCGCCAGCCCCTCCGCGGTCGAGGCCTGGGCGCCATGGGTGCGCAGCGCCTCACGCACGCGCTGGCCCAGCAACCGGTCGCGCCGGTACTGCAGCACCGTCAGCGGCAGGGCGCGGCGCAGCATGGTGCGCAGGGCGGCCTCGTCGCGCAGCAGCGGCAGCGCCAGGTAGCGCGCGTCGAAGCGAAAGCCCGCCTGCGCGGCGCCGAAGTGCAGGCGCCCGCTGAACATCAGCCCGTAGGCATCGGCATGCGGTGGGGCGTCGAAGGGAAAGTGCGCCTCCTGCAGCCACAGCCGCGAGTCGATGGCCCAGCTGGCAAAGCCATGCAGAAAGCGCAGGCTGGAGACCAGGCAGAACTCGCGGAAGCTGCCGAGCGGGCGGCGCTCCTCGATCCACACCGAGGCGACCTCGCCCTCTACCTCCAGCCGCAGCGCGATGTCGTCCACCAGCAGCCGGTGGTGGCGGCACCAGCGCTTGATGGCCACGCCCAGGTCCGGCGCCGTGATCGAGGCGCGGCACAGCATGCCGTGGCTGCCCCAGGGCAGGCGACGGCTGAACCAGCCCAGGGCCTCGTCGTCCAGCTCCTGCATGGCGTGCTCGTTGAGCGCCTCGAACTGCGCCGCGGTGACGCGGGCCTCGGGCCGCCACAGCTCGCGCGGCGTGATCTGTGCCGCGCGCAGGGCCGCGCCGGGGTCTACGCCGTAGCGGGCATAGCCCTGCACGATGGCTCGCACGAAGGCCATGGGCGTGGCCGCACGCTGGGGTTTGAGGAAGCGGGGAGAGGGCATCTAGTGGATAACCCGAGGCGCCGGGCGATGGCGGGATTTGCAACCATTGTGTCGCCAAATGGGAATCCCTCCGGCGTAAGCTGAACCGGCTTTCGCACACTTCCACGGAGACGACGCATGTCCGCACAACGCCTGCCCGGCCTGGACTTCGGCCTGGGCGACACCATCGACGCCCTGCGCGAGGCCATCGCCGATTTCTGCGCCCACGAGATCACGCCGCGTGCCGCGGACATCGACCGCGAGAACCTCTTCCCCCGCGACCTGTGGGCCAAGCTCGGCAGCCTGGGACTGCACGGCATGACGGTGAAGGAGGAGTTCGGCGGCACCGAACTGGGCTACCTGGCCCACATCGTCGCCATGGAAGAGGTGTCGCGCGCCTCCGCCTCGGTAGGCCTGTCGTACGGCGCGCATTCCAACCTGTGCGTCAACCAGATCCACCGCAACGGCAACGAGGCGCAGAAGAAGAAGTACCTGCCCAAGCTCGTCAGTGGCGAGCACGTGGGCGCGCTGGCCATGAGCGAGCCCAACGCCGGCTCGGACGTGGTGAGCATGAAGCTGCGCGCCGACAAGAAGGACGGCTACTACGTCCTCAACGGCAGCAAGATGTGGATCACCAACGGCGGCGATGCCGACACGCTGGTCATCTACGCCAAGACCGAGCCCGAGATGGGCGCACGCGGAATGACCGCCTTCCTGGTCGAGAAGGGCTTCAAGGGCTTTTCTGCCGGCACCAAGCTCGACAAGCTGGGCATGCGCGGCAGCAACACCTACCCGCTGTTCTTCGACAACTGCGAGGTGCCCGAGGAGAACATCCTGGGCGGCGAGGGCAACGGCGCCAAGGTGCTGATGAGCGGCCTGGACTACGAGCGCGCCGTGCTCTCCGGCGGGCCGCTGGGCATCATGGCGGCGTGCATGGATGCGGTGATTCCGTACGTCCACGAGCGCCAGCAATTCGGCCAGGCCATCGGCGAGTTCCAGCTGATGCAGGGCAAGATCGCCGACATGTACAGCACCTGGCAGGCCTGCCGTGCCTACGTGTATGCCGTGGGCCGGGCCTGCGACACGGCCGACCATGCGCGCACCTTCCGCAAGGACGCGGCCGGCGCCATCCTGTACTCCGCCGAGAAGGCCACCTGGATGGCCGGCGAGGCGATCCAGGCCCTGGGCGGCGTGGGCTACACCAAGGACTTCCCGGTCGAGCGCCTGTGGCGCGACGCCAAGCTCTACGAGATCGGCGCCGGCACCAGCGAGGTCCGCCGCATGCTCATCGGCCGCGAGCTGTTCGCAGAGACAGCATGACCACACCCCCAGGCTTCGCGCTGCGCGCTACGCCAACCCCCTGAAGGGGACGCACCCGGCGGCCTGGCAAAGCCAGTTCCGCGGGTGCCACTGGCATGGCCTGCTCCGCGGCCTCCGGATCGATCAACAAGGAGACGCACATGACCGACAGCTACGCCCGCGGCGCCACCGAGCCCGCCCTGATCGAGCAGACCATCGGCGACTTCTTCGACGCCATGGCCGCGCGCCAGCCCGACGCGCTGGCGCTGGTGAGCCGCCACGAGGGCGTGCGCCTGTCGTACGGCGAGCTGCAGACGCAGGCGTCGCGCCTGGCCAGCGCCCTGCTGCGCGCCGGCCTGCAGCCGGGCGAGCGCATCGGCATCTGGTCGCACAACAACCTGGCCTGGGTGTTGATGCAGCTCGCCACGGCGAAGGCGGGCCTGGTGCTGGTCAACATCAACCCGGCCTACCGCACGTCGGAAGTCGAGTACGCGCTGAACAAGGTGGGCTGCAAGGCGCTGGTGACCATGCCGCGCTTCAAGACCAGCGAGTACCTGGCCATGCTGCGCGAGCTGGGCTCGGCGCGCCTGCCGGACCTGAAGAACATCTGGTGGATCGACGCCCCCGGCGCTGCCGACGAAGCCGGGCCGGACATTGCCACCGCACGCTTTTCGCAGCTGCTGGCCAGCGGCGATGCGGCCGACCCGCGCGTGGCCCAGGTGCAGGCCACGCTGAAAGCCACCGACCCCATCAACATCCAGTTCACCAGCGGCACCACCGGCTTTCCCAAGGGCGCCACGCTCACGCACCGCAACATCCTCAACAACGGCTACTTCATCGGCGAATGCATGAAGCTGGGCCCCGAGGACCGGCTGTGCATCCCGGTGCCGATGTACCACTGCTTCGGCATGGTGCTGGGCAACCTGGCGTGCCTGACGCACGGCAGCGCCATCGTGTATCCCAACGACGGCTTCGACCCGCTGCTCACGCTCGAAGCGGTGCAGGCCGAGCGATGCACCGGTCTGCATGGCGTGCCCACCATGTTCATCGCCGAGCTGGACCATCCGCGTTTCGACGAGTTCGACCTGTCGAGCCTGCGCACCGGCATCATGGCCGGCACCGCCTGCCCCATCGAGGTGATGAAGCGCGTGGTGGACCGCATGCACCTGGGCGAAATCACCATTGCCTACGGCATGACCGAGACCAGCCCGGTGAGCTGCCAGAGCAGCACCGACACGCCGCTGGAGCGGCGCGTTTCCACCGTCGGCACGGTGCAGCCGCACCTGGAAGTGAAGATCGTCGACCCCGAATCGGGCGCCACCGTGCCGCGCGGCCAGCCCGGCGAGCTGTGCACCCGCGGCTATTCGGTGATGCACGGCTACTGGGGCGACGAGGCCAAGACCCGCGAGGCCATCGACGCCGAAGGCTGGATGCACACCGGCGACCTGGCCACCATGGACGACGAGGGCTACGTCAACATCGTCGGCCGCATCAAGGACATGGTGATCCGCGGCGGCGAGAACATCTACCCGCGCGAGATCGAGGAGTTCCTGTACCGCCATCCGCAGGTGCAGGACGTGCAGGTGGTGGGCCTGCCCGACCGCAAGTACGGCGAGGAGCTGTGCGCCTGGATCATTCCCAAGCCCGGCCAGCAGCCGACCGAGGCCGACATCCGCGCCTTCTGCCAGGGCCAGATCGCGCACTACAAAGTGCCCAAGTACATCCGCTTCGTCGAGGCCTTCCCGATGACGGTGACGGGCAAGATCCAGAAGTACCGCATCCGCGACCAGATGGCCGACGAGCTGGGCCTTCAGGCCGAGAAGACGGCATGAGGCTGTTGGCGAGCGGGATGTTCAAGGGTGCGTCAGTCGCGCGAGGCCGGGCCATGCGGCGCCAGCCCCGCGGCCTGGCGTGCGGCGCGCAGGCGCTTGCGCAGCGCCACCTCGGCCATGTCCAGCTCGCCCACCAGTTCGCGCAGCGAGGCGTCGTTGATGCGATGCGACTGGCGCTCGCCATACAGCGCATGCCGCTCGGCCTGCAGGCAGGCCAGGCGCAGCTCCAGCTCGTGCACGAAGCCCTGCTTGCGGGCGCGCACGGCTTCGGCTTCCTCGGCCCGCGTCTCGGGCGTGGAGGCGGCGGCGCTGTCGTCGTCCAGCAGTTCCAGGCGCACCCGGTACTGCTGGGTGATGCGGCCGACCATCTCCTGCCGCTGGGCGGCGGTGTCGGCATCGACGTCGTTCACCTCCTTCTGGCTGCGCACCAGGCTGGAAATGGCCGCATGGCAGGCGGCGATGCGGGCCTCGCGCTCCTCGCGCACCTCGGCCGCTTCGGCCGGTTGGGGAAGGCGGCGCAGCACCAGTGGCAGGCCGATGCTGCCGACCAGCAGCGTGACGAGGATGGTGCCGGTGGCCAAAAAGACCAGCAGGTCGCGCGAGGGAAAGGGCGTGTCGGCATCGACCATCAGCGGAATCGACAGGGCGCCGGCCAGCGTCACCGCGCCGCGGATGCCCGCCAGCGTGGTGGCGAGCGTCAGGCGCCAGGACGGCTGCTCGGCCATGCGCCCGTCCCGGTGCGCCCGCCGCAGGCTGCCGCGCACGGCCAGCTGCAGCCACACCCAGCGCAGCAGCAGCAGCGCGGCCGAAATGACCAGCACATAGCCCACCAGCGTCCAGGCGCCGTGGTGCTTGCTTTCGTCCACGGTGCGCAGGATGGAGGGCAGCTGCAGCCCCAGCAGCAGGAAGATGGCGCCGTTGAAGGCCGACTCGATCATGGTCCAGGTGCCTTCGGCCTGCATGCGCTCGGCGATGAACTCGCTGCGCTCCAGGTCGGCGAAGTTGGTGGCGATGCCGGCCGCCACCGCGGCCAGGATGCCCGAGACGCCGATGCGTTCGCCCACGATGTAGGCGGCAAAGGGCAGCAGCACGAGCAGCAGCACCATCTGCGTGGCCGCCACGTCGCCCAGCCGGCGGGTGACGGCGGCGCGGGCATGGGCGAAGCCCCAGCCCATCAGCGTGCCGGTGCCCACGCCGCCCAGGGCGATCCACAGGAACTCGCGCGTCACCTGCGCCCACGAGAACAGGCCGGTGAGCGTGGCCGCGACGGCGAACTTGAGCGCCACCAGGCCCGAGGCATCGTTCAGCAGCGATTCGCCCTCCAGCACATGCATGGTCTTGGCCGGCATGCCCAGGCGCCGTGTGATGGCCGAGACGGCCACCGCGTCGGTGGGCGAGACCACCGCGGCCAGCGCGAAGGCCACCGGCAGCGGCATCTCCGGAATCATCCAGTGCACCAGCCAGCCCAGGCCGAACACGGTGAAGGCCACCAGGCCGAAGGCCAGCTTGAGGATCGGCCGATGCAGCGCGAAGAACTCCCGCTTCGGAATGCGCCAGCCGTCCGCGAACAGCAGCGGCGGAATGAACAGCAGCAGGAACAGCTCCGGATCGAAGGCGATGTGCAACCCCTGCTGCGGCCAGGACAGGGCAGCGCCCAGGGCGATCTGGATCAATGGCAGCGGAATGGCCCGCAGGTAGCGGGCGGCGATGCCGGTGAGTGCGCCGAGCATCAGCACCAGCAGGACGGTTTCGACGGTGTGCACGGGTTCTTCTTGTTGGATTTCGTGAAGGGGCGGGCAGGACGGGCTTGGAGTGCCCGGCGCCGCCGAGGGTTCGCATCATCTTCGCGCGGCACGCGGCTGCGCGTCAGGCTCCAAGGACATTCATGAGCAAACTGGTCTCCCAACTCAATCCCAGATCCGAGGCCTTCCAGGCCAACGCCGCGGCCATGCGCGCGCTGGTGGACGACCTGCGCGCCCAGTTCGCGCGGGTGGAGCAGGGCGGCGGCGAGGCCGCGCGCGCCAAGCACACGGCCCGCGGCAAGCTGCTGCCGCGCGACCGGGTGCAGCAATTGCTGGACCCGGGCTCGCCCTTCCTGGAGATCGCGCCGCTGGCCGCCCACGCCATGTACAACGGCGATGCGCCGGGCGCGGGCCTGATCGCCGGCATCGGTCGCGTGAGCGGCGTGGAATGCATGGTGGTGTGCAACGACGCCACGGTGAAGGGCGGCACCTACTACCCGATGACGGTCAAGAAGCACCTGCGCGCGCAGGAGATCGCGGCGCAGAACCGGCTGCCCTGCATCTACCTGGTCGACTCGGGCGGCGCCAACCTGCCGAACCAGGACGAGGTCTTTCCGGACCGCGACCACTTCGGCCGCATCTTCTTCAACCAGGCCAACATGAGCGCGGACGGCATCGCGCAGATCGCGGTGGTCATGGGCTCGTGCACCGCGGGCGGCGCATACGTGCCGGCCATGAGCGACGAATCGATCATCGTCAAGGAGCAGGGCACCATCTTCCTGGGCGGCCCGCCGCTGGTGAAGGCCGCCACCGGCGAGGTGGTGTCGGCCGAGGACCTGGGCGGCGGCGACGTGCACACCCGGCTGTCGGGCGTGGCCGACCACCTGGCGCAGAACGACCTGCATGCGCTGGCGCTGGCGCGGGAGGCGGTCGCCAACCTCAATGCCCAAGCGCCGGCTTCCGAGGAGGCGGACAGGGCGCTGCCGCCGGCCTACTCGGCGGATGAACTCTACGGCGTCATCCCCACCGACACCCGCAAGCCCTTCGACGTGCGCGAGATCATTGCCCGCATCGTCGACGGCAGCGAGTTCCACGAATTCAAGGCCCGTTTCGGCACCACCCTGGTCTGTGGCTTCGCGGCCATCGAGGGCATGCCGGTCGGCATCGTGGCCAACAACGGCATCCTGTTCTCGGAGTCGGCGCAGAAGGGCGCGCACTTCATCGAGCTGTGCGGCCAGCGCAAGATCCCGCTCGTCTTCCTGCAGAACATCACCGGCTTCATGGTGGGCCGCAAGTACGAGAACGAGGGCATCGCCCGCCATGGTGCCAAGATGGTGACGGCGGTGGCCACCGTCAACGTGCCCAAGTTCACCATCATCATCGGCGGCAGCTTCGGCGCCGGCAATTACGGCATGTGCGGCCGGGCGTACTCGCCGCGCTTCCTCTGGATGTGGCCCAACGCCCGCATCAGCGTGATGGGCGGCGAGCAGGCCGCCAGCGTGCTGGCCACCGTCAAGCGCGACGGCATCGAGGCCCGCGGCGGCCAGTGGACCAAGGACGAGGAAGAGGCCTTCAAGGCGCCCATCCGCCAGCAGTACGAGGACCAGGGCCATCCCTACTACGCCACGGCGCGCCTGTGGGACGACGGGATCATCGACCCCGCCGACACCCGCCGCGTGCTGGCGCTCGGCCTGGCCGCCGCGCGGCATGCGCCCATTCCGGAGCCCAAGTTCGGTGTGTTCCGCATGTGATGAGTGATGTGTATGATTTTCCGTTTTCATACACATAGGGGGTGCCATGCGGACCAACATCGTGATCGACGACGCGCTCATGGAGGCCGCCATGCGCGCAGGTGGCTTCAAGACCAAGAAGGAAGCGGTCGAAGAGGGCCTTCGGTTGCTGGCCCGGCGCGAGGCCTACCAGAAGCTGCTGGCATTGCGAGGCAAGCTGCAATGGATGGGCGACGAGAGCATCGACTGGACGCGCCTGCCGGCCGAGCCGCAGGCCGTCCAGGAGCCGGCGCCTGCGCCGTACGTGTCGAAGAGGCACTCGCGGCCATGATGACGGTCGATTCCAGTGTCTGGATTGACTTCTTCCGCAATCGGGAGACGTCTCAGACCTCGGCCCTGCGGCAGTTGATGGAGGGCAACGAAGACCAATTGGTCTTGCTGGATCTGGTTCTCATGGAGGTGCTGCGCGGCTTTGCGCACGACCGGGAGTGGCGCCTTGCACGCGAAGCCTTGGCGGCCTTGCCTGTCGCCACGGCCGGCGGCGAAGCCGTCGCCCTGCGCGCCGCCGACATCTACCGCCAGCAGCGTCGGCGCGGCGTCACCGTCCGCAGCCCCATCGACCTGATGGTCGCCGCCTGGTGCGTGGAGCATGGCTGTGCGCTCCTGCACGGCGACCGCGATTTCGACGGCATCAACGGCCTGAACGGCTGGAAGGACTGAGGTCATGCATCCACGTCACCGCCATCCGTCTCGCACCAGCCGCCCGCCGGTTGGGCGCGGCCCTGTATGGCGGGCGTTGTTGCGGACGATTGCCAGTGCTCTCCGGCGCGCATGGCTGGCCCTGCCGCTGGCGGCTTTCCTCATTCCTGCGCATGCGACGTTGCGCGAGACCCAGCTCGATGTGCCTGTCTCGGTGCAGGACATGCAGGGCCGACGCGTCGCCCAGACCATCCGCGTCACCGTGTTCGACGACGACGCCAATCCGCATCCCGCCCCGGTGCTGGTGCTCAACCACGGCCGGGCGGTCGACGCGGCCGGCCGCGCGGCGCTGGGCCGCGCGCGCTACCACGAGGCCTCCCGCTTCTTCGTGCGCCACGGCTTCATCGTGACCGTGCCCACGCGGGTGGGCTACGGCGTGAGCGGCGGGCCGGACGTGGAGGACAGCGGTGCCTGCCAGCGGCGCGACTATCCCGCCGGCTACGGCGCTGCGGCCGACCAGGCGCTCGCGGCCTTGGCCGCCGTGCGCGCCATGCGGGGCGCGGACCCGGTGCGCGCCGTCATCGTGGGCCAGTCCTATGGCGGGGCCACGGCCATCGCCGCCGCGGCACGTGCCACGCCCGGCGTGGTGGCCGCCATCAACTTTGCTGGCGGGGGCGGCGGCAATCCGCGTACCCATGCTGGCCAGCCCTGTTCGCCGCAGCAGATGGGCGAACTCTTCGCCAGCTACGGCCGCAGCGTGCGCATCCCCACGCTGTGGCTGTATGCCGAGAACGACCAGTACTTCGGCGCCGACTGGCCGCGCCAGTGGTTCTCGGCCTTCCGCGCCGCGGGCGGCAATGGCGAGCTCGTGCAGTTCCCGCCGCAGGGCGAGGACGGTCACAGCACCTTCACCCGAGCACCGCAGGCCTGGCAGCCGGTGGTGTCCGGCTTTCTGCAGCGGTTGGGTTTTCCGGCACTGCGCGACTGAACCCTTCGACCAACCGAGACACGCCATGACCGACTTCACCACGCTCGAACTGCACATCGACGGCCCGGTGGCCCGCATCTGGCTCAACCGGCCCGAGATGCGCAACGCCATCGACGACGTGTTCATCCGCGAGCTGGCCGAGGCCTTCACGCAGGCCCAGGCCGCCGATGGCGTGCGGGCCGTGGTGCTGGGCGGGCGCGGCCCGGCCTTCTGCGCCGGCGCCAACCTCAACTGGATGAAGCGCGCCGCCAGCTTCACGCCCGAGCAGAACCTGCAGGACGCCGCCGGCCTGCCGCGCATGCTGCGCACGCTGGCCGACAGCCGCCTGCCGGTGATCGCGCGCATCCAGGGCGACGTGTACGCGGGCGGCATGGGCCTGGTGTCGGTGTGCGACGTGGCCATCAGCGCCGACAGCGCCAATTACTGCCTCAGCGAGGTCAAGATCGGCCTCATCCCCGCCACCATCAGTCCGTACGTGATCCGGGCGATGGGCGCGCGCGCGGCGCAGCGCTACTTCCTCACGGCCGAGCGCTTCACCGCGGCCGAGGCCCATCGCGTCGGCCTCGTGCACGAGGTGGTGCCCGCCGATGCGCTGGACGCCAAGGTGGACGAGGTGCTGAAGAACATCCTGGCCGCTGCACCCGGCGCGGTGGCCGAATCCAAGCGCCTGCTGCGCGACGTGACCGGCCAGCCCATCGACGACGAACTGGCCGCCGAGACGGTGCGCCGCATCGCCGCCCTGCGTGCCAGCGAAGAAGGCCAGGAAGGCCTGCGCGCCTTCCTGGAGAAGCGCAAGCCGGCCTGGGCGCAGGCACGCTGATCGGCCGCCGATGGACGGTCTGGACTTTCCCCAACTGCTCGCCCTGGCCGCCGCCCTCGGCTGGGCCAGCGGCGTGCGCCTGTACCTGGCGGTGCTGCTGGTGGGCCTGGCCGGCTGGCTGGGCTGGGTGCCGTTGCCCACGGGGCTGCAGGCGCTGTCGCATCCAGTGGTGCTGATCGTCAGTGGCTTTCTGGTCTTCGTCGAATTCTTCGCCGACAAGATTCCGGGCCTGGATTCGCTCTGGGACATGGTTCACACGGTGATCCGAATCCCGGCCGGCGCGGCGCTCGCGGCCTCGGTGTTCGGTGCCGACCATGCGGCCATGGCCGTGGTGGCGGCGCTGGTGGGCGGCGGCTTCGCGGCCACGGCCCATGCGGCCAAGGCCACCACGCGCGCGGCCATCAATACCTCGCCCGAGCCCTTCACCAACGTGGGCGCCTCGCTGGCCGAGGACTCGCTGGTGCCGGCCGGCCTGTGGCTGGCGCTGGCGCATCCGCTGGTCTTCCTGGTGGCGCTGGTGTTGGTGCTCGTCCTCAGCGTGTGGCTGATCCGCAAGAGCTGGCGCTTCCTGCGGGCGCTCGTCGGCCGCCTCACGCGCATCTTCAGCGGCCGACCCGACCCGGGTGTCGCGCCTGCCTTTTCCCGCGCTGGCCGCGGCAACAAATCGTCCGGAGACCTGCCTCATGTTCAAGAAGATCCTGATCGCCAACCGCGGTGAGATCGCCTGCCGGGTGGCCGCCACTGCCCGCCGCCTGGGCGTGCGCACCGTGGCCGTTTTTTCCGACGCCGACGCGCAGGCCAACCATGTGCGCGCCTGCGACGAGGCCGTGGCCCTGGGTGGCAACGCCCCCAAGGAAAGCTACCTGCGCTGGGAGCGCATCCTGGAGGCCGCCCGCGCCACGGGCGCCGAGGCCATCCATCCCGGCTACGGTTTCCTGTCCGAGAACGAGGACTTCGCCCGCGCCTGCGCCGAGGCGGGCCTGGTCTTCATCGGCCCGCCGCCCTCGGCCATCCAGGCCATGGGCCTGAAGGCCGAGTCCAAGCGGCTGATGGAGAAGGCCGGCGTGCCGTTGGTGCCCGGCTACCACGGCGCCGACCAGGACCCGGCCCTGCTGCAGCGCGAGGCCGACCGCATCGGCTACCCGGTGCTCATCAAGGCCAGCGCCGGTGGCGGCGGCAAGGGCATGCGCATCGTCGAGAAGAGCGAGGACTTCGCCGCCGCGCTGGCCAGCTGCCAGCGCGAGGCGATCAACAGCTTCGGCGACGACGCGGTGCTGATCGAGAAGTACGTGCAGCGCCCGCGGCACATCGAGATCCAGGTCTTCGGCGACACGCAGGGCCACTATGTGCACCTGTTCGAACGCGACTGCTCGGTGCAGCGCCGCCACCAGAAGGTGCTGGAAGAAGCGCCCGCGCCCGGCATGCCGCCCGCGCTGCGCCAGCGCATGGGCCAGGCCGCCGTCGATGCCGCGCGCGCCGTGGACTACGTGGGCGCCGGCACCGTCGAGTTCATCGTCGAGCAGACCGGCGGCTACGACGCGCCCGAGACCATGACCTTCTACTTCATGGAGATGAACACGCGGCTGCAGGTGGAGCATCCCGTCACCGAGGCCATCACCGGCCTGGACCTCGTGGAATGGCAACTGCGCGTGGCCAGTGGCGAGCCGCTGCCCCTGGCCCAGGGCGACCTGCGCATCCACGGCCACGCCATCGAGGCGCGTATCTGCGCCGAGAACCCGGACAAGGGCTTCCTGCCCGCGACCGGCCCGCTGACGGTCTACCGCAAGCCCGCCGCCGCGGCCTTCGCGCGGGCCGATGTGCGCATCGACGACGGCGTGCGCGAGGGCGGCGAAATCTCGCCGTACTACGACTCGATGATCGCCAAGCTGATCGTGCATGGCGACACGCGCGAGCAGGCCCTGGCCCGGCTCGACGCCGCGTTGGCGCAGGTGCAGATCGTGGGTGTGGCGACCAATGTGCAGTTCCTGCGCGGCGTGCTGGCCACCGAATCCTTCTCGAAGGCGCGGTTGGACACGGCGCTGATCGAGCGCGAGCGGGCGCAGCTCTTCGACCGCGATCCCCTGGGCCTGCCGCTGCTGGCGGCGGGCGTCGTGGCCCGCCAGCTCGCCGACGAGGCGGCGCCGGCTGCAGGCGGCCCCTTCGGCCGTGCCGACGGCTGGCGCGGCCTGGGGCTCGCCACGCGCACCTTCGCCTTCGACTTCAACGGCCAGGGTGCCACGGCGCTGCTGCGCTACGGCCCGGGCGCCACGCGGCACCTGAGCGTGAGCGAGGGCGAATCACAGGTCGCGGGCGACCTGGCCTGGACGCTGCTGCCCGACGGCCGCCTGTCGCTGGACTTCGCCGGCCGCCGCGAGGTGCTGGCCGTGCACCGCCACCAGGACCAGTGGCATGTGTTCGGCCAGGCCGGCGCTGGCCGCATCGATGCCGTCGACCGTCTCGCCCATGCCGGCGACACCCAGGCCGAAGGCGGGCGCCTGACGGCGCCGATGCCCGGCAAGGTGGTGTCCTTCGCCGTCAAGGCGGGCGACACGGTGAGCAAGGGCCAGCCGCTGGCGGTGATGGAGGCCATGAAGATGGAGCACACCATCGCCGCGCCGGCCGACGGCACCGTGGCCGAGCTGCTGTTCGCGCCCGGCGACCAGGTCACCGAGGGGGCAGAGCTTCTGCGTCTGGCCGCGTAGCATCGCGGGCTGTCTTCCACAGCCTTCCTGCACGCCCTCATGCGCATCGCCCTCTGCCTGACCGACACCAAATCCGCCCCATGGATCGAGGGCCTGCACGCCGCCCTGCCGGACGCCGAGATCGTCGACTGGACGCCCGGCAGCCCGCAGGCCGACTACGCGGTGGTGTGGGCACCGCCGCAGCAGATGGTGGACGAGCAGCCGGGCCTGAAGGCCATGTTCAACATCGGCGCGGGTGTGGACGCGATCACGAAGCTCAGCCTGCCACCCCACCTGAAGATCGTGCGGCTGGACGATGCCGGCATGTCGGTGCAGATGGCCGAGTACGTGTGCCATGCGCTGATCCGTCACTTCCGCGAGTTCGACGTCTACGAGGCCGAGGCGCGGCAGGGCCGCTGGGTCTACCGCAAGCCGCTGGCCCGTGCCGACTTTCCGGTCGGCATCATGGGCCTGGGTGTGCTGGGCGAACGCGTGGCGCGAGCGGTGCAGCAGTTCGAGTTTCCGGTACTGGGCTGGAGCCGCACGCCCAAGTCCATCGAGGGTGTGCGCACCTTCGCGGGCGAGGCGCGGCTGGGCGACTTTCTGGTCAATACGCGGGTGCTGGTCAACCTGCTGCCGCTGACCGATGCCACCCGCGGCATCCTCAACCGCACCACGCTGTCGGCGCTCAAGCCCGGGGGCTACCTGATCCACATTGCGCGCGGCGGCCATCTGGTGGAAGAGGACCTGATCCCGCTGATCGACAGCGGCAAGCTGGCCGGTGCCACGCTGGATGTGTTCCAGCAGGAGCCGCTGCCCGCCGACCATGCCTTCTGGCGGCATCCCAAGATCACCGTCACGCCGCACGGTTCGGCGCGCACGCTGCGCAGCGAGTCCATCGCACAGATCGCCGGCAAGATCCGCGCGCTGCAGGCCGGCCGGCCCATCGCGGGCGTGGTCGATCCGCAGCGCGGCTACTGAGCACTGGCGCGCGCGGGCCGCAGACGGCCCGCGGCGGCGCGTGCTCAGCGCACCGTCAGGCTCACCGGCTTGGCGACGATCACATAGCTGTAGGTTCCGTCGCCCATCTTGTAGCGGTAGCCGGGCAGCACGACGGCGGTGCCGGCCGCGGTGAAGCGCAGGTCGCCTTCCGCGCTCTGCACGAAGGGCGCCGTGCCGTCGATCACGGCCATCACGTTGCTCTGCGCGGCGATGCTGCCGCCCACCTGCGTGGTCAGCGTCACGGGCAGGGTCACCGGCGTGTTCAGGCCCACGGTGGCCGTGGCGGCCGTGCCGATCTCCACCGGGAAGTCCTTCGCCCAGAAGGCGTAGTCGGTGGTGATGCCGTGCGTGCCATAGCTGTAGAAGCGATGGAACGCCGCCTGGTCGTTGATGGTCCAGGGCCAGAAGGTGATGCCGCGGTGCTTGCCGGCTTCCATCGTCGCCTGGCTCAGCCCGCCGTAGGCCGGGTTGTAGGTGGACGAATAGGGCTGCACGGCCGCCAGGATGTTGCGCACCGCCAGCTGCGGATCGCTGGCGTCGGCATTGCTGTTGAGGAAGCCCGTCGAGAGTTCGGGCAGCGTCTGGCCCGCACGGTTGAGCTGGTCGCCCAGGAAGGAGATGGCCACCGCCTGATCGCGCGTGCCGGCCGCGTCCAGCTCGTTCTTGAGTTGTGCCACCAGGCCGGTGTTGCTGCTCTTGAGCTCGATGAAGTGCGTGACCGGCCGGCCCTTGAAGGCGCTGAAGTATTCCTGCAGCGTCGGCACCTCGCGGTTGCCCACCTTCGTGCGCAGCTGCTTGACCTGGGCCAGCGTCATCGACTCGATGCGGCCGGTGCCGTTGGTGGTCCGGTCCACCGTGTCGTCATGCATGATGACCAGGTGCTTGTCGCTGGTGAGGTAGATGTCGTTCTCCACCACGTCGGCACCGGCCGCCACGGCGGCCTGCGCGCTGGCCAGCGTGTTCTCGTCGCCCGTGCCCTGCGGCATGCCGCGGTGGCCGATCACCAGCGGCTTGCGCAGCAGCGTGTTGGCGGGCAGCTTGCGCATCACGCGGGCGAAGACGGCGCCGTCGCTGGCGAGCACGCCGTTCACGCCGGTGGTCAGCACCTGGGCGGCCTCGGTGGGCGTGCTGGCGCTGCTGGCGGCCCAGGCCGTGATCAGCAGGCGCTGCAGCTGGGCCACGGTGGCGCGCTGCGTCATCGCGGGCGGCAGCACGGCGATCTTGGCGCGGGCCTTGTTGGTGGCGCTCACCACCTGCATCACGCTCTGGGTGCTGGCGTCGAGCAGGCCGGAACCCGAGAAGTCCACCGCCGCGCGCACCATCGGCATCAGCGTGCGTGCGCGGGCGAGCAGGCTCACCTGGTCGGACAGCAGGGTCACGTCGCTCAGGTCGTTCTCCTGCGCGTAGCGGGCCAGCGCGTCCACCGTGGCGTCGTCGGCCACGCGCAGCACCGGGGCCGTGGCACGGTTGCGGTCGGCCAGGTACTGGGCCAGGCTGCCCAGGCTTTCGCCGCTGGCGCTGCGCAGGCTCAGCGTGCTGTCGATGCGGAACAGTGCGTTGCTGGCACCGCTGGCGGCCAGGTTGGTGCTGGCGGCCATGGGCTGCACCAGGGTCGGCGCCATGGCGGCTGCAGTGCCCGTGTCCTGCAGCGCGGCAGGCGTGGCGATCTCGGGCAGCGGCTTGAGCTGCTCGCTCACCTTGATGCTGTCCACCCGCATCAGCAGGCCGGCCGTCTGCAGTCCGATGCCGCCCTTGGCGGGCGCGGCGGCGTCCAGCGTGACGTCGTGCATCAGCACGTTGTCCAGGTACTGGCGTGCGCGGTTGCCGTGAACGATCACGGTGGCGGTGTAGGTCTTTGCGCTGTCGATGGCCGAGCCGAAGGCCTTGGTGGACTGCACCGTCCACGCGCCCGCCTTGCGCAGCGCGAACTCGGTGCCGTTGCTGGCGGTGGCGTTCTGGCGGATCGCGAACTGGTGGTAGGGCTCGTAGGCCGGCGTGGCCGTGGCGGCCGAGCTTCGGTACATCACGCTGCCCCAGCGCGCATTGTTGTTGGCGGCCTCGAAGGTGAAGACCACGTCGATGCGGTAGTCGGACATCTCGGCCAGTGCCGCGGGCAGGGCCACGCCCGTCATGGCGAAGCTGTCGGCCCGGCCGTCGATGTAGAGGCTGCCGTCGCGCACGCTCACCGTGCCCTTGTTGGCCGCCGGCCGTGCCCAGCTGGCGGGCAGGTCGCTCAGCCCGGTGAAGCTTTCCTCCAGCAGCACCTTGGCGGTGGGTTCGGGTTCCGGGGCGGGACTGGGCGCAGGGGCCGTGCCGGGCGCGGGCGCTGGGGATGTGCCCGGTACCGGGCTGGGCGCTGGCGCAGGAGCGGGCGACGGGGCGGGTGCGGTGCCCGTGCCGAGGCCCGTTCCGGGCACGAAGGTGGCGCCGCCACCTCCACCCCCGCCGCAGGCGGCCAAGGCCAGGCTCATGGCGATCGCGGCTGCGATGCGTGTCTGTTGCATGAAGAAACTCCGACTCTGTTTTTTAATGGAGGCCGCAATCTAGGCAGCCCCCGTGACGTCGGTATGTCGTGTGCGATCCGCGCGTCGCGCGCGGGACCTGGATGCGTGCACTTGCACGCGCTCCCTCTGCCTCTCGCTTTCCTTTTTTCGGAGACCCCATGAACCTTCCTTCCCGCGTCCGCATCGTCGACGTCGGCCCGCGCGACGGGCTTCAGAACGAAAAGCAGCCCGTGCCTGCCGAGGTCAAGGTCGAGCTGGTCCATCGTCTGCAGGCCGCCGGCCTGGCAGAGATCGAGGTCACCAGCTTCGTCAGTCCCAAGTGGGTGCCGCAGATGGCCGACAACGCGCAGGTGATGCATGGCATCCGTCGCCAGCCGGGCGTGCGCTATTCGGTGCTCACGCCCAACATGAAGGGACTGGAAGCCGCGCTGGCCGCGCCGCGCGAGGAATGGCCCGACGAGATCGTCGTCTTCGGTGCCGCCAGCGAGGCCTTCAGCCAGAAGAACATCAACTGCTCCATCGCCGAGAGCATCGAGCGCTTCGCGCCGGTGGTCGCGGCCGCCAAGGCCCAGGGCATCGCGGTGCGCGGCGCCATGAGCTGCACCGTGGGCTGCCCCTACGAAGGCGACATCGCCCCCGAGAAGGTGGGCTACCTGGCCGGGCTGATGAAGGGCATCGGTGTCGCGCGCGTGGACGTGGCCGACACCATCGGCGTCGGCACGCCGCGCAAGGTGCAGGCGGCGCTGGAGGCCACGCTGGCGCACTTTGCCGTCGATGCCGTGTCGGGCCACTTCCACGACACCTACGGCCAGGCTTTGTCGAACACGCTGGCGGCGCTGGAGCTGGGCGTGTGGAACCACCAGTCCTCCATCGCCGGCCTGGGCGGCTGTCCCTATGCCAAGGGCGCGACGGGCAATGTGGCGACGGAGGACGTCGTTTACATGCTGCACGGCATGGGCATCGACACCGGCATCGACCTCGATGCGCTGATCGACGCCGGCGTGTTCATCAGCCAGGCCCTGGGCCGTGAGCCGAACTCGCGCGTCTCCAAGGCCATCCGCGCCAAGAGGGCCGGCTGATGGCGCTCGGCGACGACCTGCCTGCGCTGCCGGCCATCCGCCTCGGGCGTTACCGGCACTACAAGGGTCTGGAGTACGAGGTGCTTGGCGTGGTGCGCCACAGCGAGACGCTGGCGCCGATGGTGCTCTACAAGCCGCTCTACGACGACCGCGGGCTCTGGGTGCGGCCCTTCGGCATGTTCGAGGAAAGCATCGTGCATGAGGGGCGCGCGCAGCCGCGCTTCGCCTTCATCGGCTGAGGCCTTGCTCCCGCGCCGACAATCGCTGCCATCTATGTGCGGTTCCGAACTCCATTCCCTCCCCGACGGCGTGCAGCGTGTGGCACGCCACCTTCTCGACGCGGGCCACCCGCATGTCCCGCGCATGCTCGATGACGCCTGCCGCACGGCCCAGGAAGCGGCCGACGTGCTCGGCGTGGCCGTGGGCCAGATCGCCAAGAGCATCATCTTCCGCCGCAAGGCCGACGACGTGGCGGTGCTGGTCGTGACCTCGGGCGACCGGCGCGTGGACGAGAAGAAGGTCGATGCGCTGGTCGGCAAGACCGGCCGTGCCGATGCCGACTTCGTCAAGTCGCGCACGGGCTTTTCCATCGGCGGCGTGTCGCCGGTCGGCCATGTGACGAAGCCGGTGGTGCTGATCGATGCGGAGCTGTTCCGCTTCGAGACCGTGTGGGCGGCGGCCGGCCATCCGCATGCGGTGTTTCCGCTGCGTCCCCAGGACTTGTCGGCGCTCACCGGCGGCGCGCCGGTGGCGGACGTGGTGCAGGCGGTGGTGGCATGAGTGCGCCGGGTCGCCCCCAAGCGCGAATCCCGGAGCGCCTTGCGCGGAGGGTAGTCCAGTGAGCGCGCCCGACGTCGACACGGCACGCAGCCCGCTGGCCGCCCGCGCCGCGCTGATGCGCGAGGCCGTGCGCCAGGGCCTGGAGCCGGTGCCTTCGCCCTGCGTCAATGTCTGTCGCATGTCCACGGCTACCGGCCTGTGCGAAGGGTGCTTTCGCACCATCGAGGAGATCCGGCACTGGAGCCGCACGCCCGATGCAGGTCGCCTGGCCCTGTGGGACCAGGTGCTTGCCCGCAGCGCCATGGCACCCGCGCCGCAGCCCGGCTGAGCGCGCGGGGCACCGGGACGAACAACAAGGAGACCTCTGCCATGAAGCACATCGACTTCTACCTGGACTTCATCTCGCCCTATGCCTACCTGGCCTTCGAGCACCTGCCCGAGGCCCTGGCCGGCCTGAGCTACAGCGTGGCCTACAAGCCGGTGCTGCTGGGCGCCATCGTGCGCCACCATGGGCACAAGGCGCCGGCCGAGGTGCCGAGCAAGCGGCAGTGGACCTACCGGCACATCCTGTGGCTGGGCCATTCGCTGGGCGTGCCCATCGACATGCCGGCCACCCATCCCTACAACCCGCTGCCGCATCTGCGTCTGGCGGTGGCGACCTCGCAGGGCGGCGAGATCAACCGGTATCAGGCCGAGCAGCTGTTCCGCGAGGTGTGGCGTGGCGGGCAGGACGCCAGCGATCCGGCGCGATTCGATGCGCTCAGGGCCCGCCTGCAGCCTGCGCGCGATGTGGCCGATGCCGCGGTGAAGGCCGAACTCAAGGCCAACACCGACGCCGCCATCGCGCAGGGCGCCTTCGGGGTACCCGCCTTCGTGGTGGACGGCCGGCTGTTCTGGGGCTTCGACAGCCTGCCCATGCTGCGCGCCTACCTGCAGGGCGACGCGTGGTTCGCTGGCCCCCAGTGGGACGGTGCGGACCAGCGGCCCTCCGCGCTGGTGGGCTGATCGCGTTCGGGCCGCTGAAGAGTGGGTTCTTCGTGGAACCCGGTGGTTCGGTCATGAATCCGACCTCCCGTCGCGGCTCAGGGTCTTCCCGATGCAGGCCCGCGCCAAGCCTTCATTCCTGCCTGATGAAAACGGCAGCGCGGGTTAGTCCCTAAATCGTCAGAATCGGTTCAGTTTCACGCAAGCCAACGGTCAGTCGCTCCCCAAAGAATCCGCCCACGGTCCCGATCCGGCGGCCGATTCAACGATTCAGGAGACAGACACATGGCAGCCACACTGGATTCCCGCGGGGTGCACGCGGCACCCCGGCCGATGTCGCAGGAGGAGAAGAAGGTCATCTTCGCCTCGTCCCTCGGCACCGTGTTCGAGTGGTACGACTTCTACCTGTACGGCTCGCTCGCCGCGATCATCGCCAAGCAGTTCTTCAGCGGCCTGGATGCGGGCGCGGCCTTCATCTTCGCGCTGCTGGCCTTCGCGGCCGGCTTCCTGGTGCGGCCCTTCGGCGCCATCGTGTTCGGCCGCCTGGGCGACATGATCGGCCGCAAGTACACCTTCCTGGTCACCATCCTGATCATGGGCCTGTCGACCTTCATCGTCGGCCTGCTGCCCAGCTACGCCACCATCGGCGTCGCGGCGCCGGTGATCCTGATCGCGCTGCGCATGCTGCAGGGCCTGGCCCTGGGCGGCGAGTACGGCGGCGCGGCTACGTATGTGGCCGAGCATGCGCCGCACGGCAAGCGCGGTGCCTACACGGCCTGGATCCAGACCACGGCCACGCTGGGCCTGTTCCTGTCGCTGCTCATCATCCTGGGCGTGCGTACGGCGGTGGGCGAAGAAGCCTTCCAGACCTGGGCCTGGCGCATTCCCTTCCTGGTGTCCATCCTGCTGCTGGGCATCTCGGTGTGGATCCGCCTGTCGCTGAACGAGTCGCCCGCCTTCCAGAAGATGAAGGCCGAGGGCAAGACCTCGAAGGCGCCGCTCGCCGAGTCCTTCGGCCAGTGGAAGAACCTGAAGATCGTGATCCTGGCGCTGGTGGGCCTGACGGCCGGCCAGGCGGTGGTCTGGTACACGGGCCAGTTCTATGCGCTGTTCTTCCTGACGGCGCAGCTGAAGGTGGATGCCACCACGGCCAACCTGATGATCGCGGCCGCCCTGCTGATCGGCACGCCCTTCTTCATCGTGTTCGGCTCGCTCTCCGACCGCATCGGCCGCAAGCCCATCATCATGGCCGGCTGCCTGCTGGCGGTGGTGACGTACTTTCCGGTCTTCAAGATGCTGACCGAAGCCGCCAACCCCGACCTGGCCCGCGCCCAGGCGAGCTCGGCCGTCACCGTCACGGCCGATCCGGCGACCTGCTCCTTCCAGGGCAACCCCGTGGCGCGCGAGATCGACTTCAGGAGCTCCTGCGACATCGCCAAGCGCTACCTGGTGCAGAACTCGGTGAGCTACGAGAACGTGGCTGCGCCCGCCGGCTCGCCCGCGGTGGTGAAGATCGGCGACAAGACCATCACGGCACCGGCCGGCAACGTGGTCAATTCCAAGTTCGACGAGGACTCGGCCAAGTCCATCGCCGCCTTCAAGAAGGAAGTGGGCGACGACCTGAAGTCGGCCGGCTACCCCGCCAAGGCCGACCCGGCCAAGATGAACAAGATCATGATGGTGGTGCTGCTGACCTACCTGGTGATCCTGGTGACCATGGTCTACGGCCCCATCGCCGCCATGCTGGTGGAACTGTTCCCGACGCGCATCCGCTACACGTCCATGAGCCTGCCGTACCACATCGGCAACGGCTGGTTCGGCGGCCTGCTGCCCACCACGGCCTTCGCCATCGTGGCCTCGACGGGCAACATGTACAACGGCCTGTGGTACCCGATCGTCATCGCGGGCATGACGCTGGTGATCGGCACGCTGTTCATTCGCGAGACGAAGGACGTGGATATCTACGCTGGGGATTAAGGGCCACACCCCCCATGCCGCTTACGCGGCTCCCCCCTCTCTTGCGCCTTCGGCTTGGAGGGGGGCGCACCCCCCGGCCCGGCAAAGCCGGTTCCGCGGGTGCACTGGCGTGGCCTGCTCCGCGGCCATCTGACTCATCTTTTAGGAGACCCTTTTCATGTGGAAGATCGCCATCGGCTTCGTCGTGTTTGCCGCCCTCTCGCTGTTCGTCATCCTGCAGGCCGGCGACAAGGTCGACATGAGTGGCGAGAAGCACGGTGCGGATGCGCAGCACGAGCCTGCCAAGTAAGCGCAGAAGAGGCGCAGCCGGGCCCTTTGGCAGGCACGAACGACAAGGCCCGGCATCGCCGGGCCTTCTTCATGGGCGGGGGGCGCTGCACGGTGTGCGGAGGACCTCCGGCCCACCCATCTCGGCAGGGTGCCGCAGCCGATGGAAGAGGATGATGCCTTCACCCCGCAGACGTAGGTTCCCGAGGTACGCATGCTGTAGGCATTAACCGCAGGCGTTCTCGCAACTGGTCCAGCACCCGCAGGGCGCGCCGTGGCAGCAGATCCAGATGGGCCGCGGGCGCAGGTATTTCTGAGGCTCCGCAACGGCCGCCACAACTGGCATCAAGATGCTGGCCAGGCGGCTAGATAATGTCGGTGGGGTCGTTGTCGGTGTGCCGCTTTTTTCGGAATTCGAACACGGTAAACGCCTGGTCAAATGGGGGAATCTGATGGCGCGTCAACGGCTTATAGTGAGCCAAGCGTGCCGATCTAGGACGCAGTGCTCCTGACTAGGCGGCGTTAGCTGTCTCTCGAGCACACGTTAGAAACGGAAGCAGCCATGCTATCGCGCGAACTAAAAATCGGAATTATTGGCGGCGTCATATCGTCGGTTCTCGTAATCATCTTTATCCAGCCTTTGCTTGGATTCATATGGAGCGCCGTACTTGCTTTCGGTGAGTCTGTTCAAGCAGGGTATGTCGATGGAATCTATCGAAATGCTGCTGTCGGTGAGCGCAACATGGTGGGGCACCTCTCCCTCCTAGGGGTCACGTTTCTTCTCACCTTTGTTCCCTTGCTTCTCCTTTTGCCTGGCATGGAGAAGCGCGGCGCTGGGACCCGTTTGCCGTTTCCGTTAATTCGCATCCTGCTCGCTGCCGTGTCAGTACTCATACCTCCATTGTTTCTCGTTGCAGCGTCTCTGTTGATAGGCGTTTCCGAGATCAACGCATCCTTCTCGCAGCGACTTACGGTTCTAACTCCGACTATGAATGACCAAGAAGTGAAGGAGTGGCGAGCACGTTGGGCAAAGATGCAAAGTCAGAAGGACTACCGAGAACTGGTAGAAGCAATGGAAAGGCGCGCCAACGAACTTCGTATTGAATTGCCAAAAATAAGAACTCCGTAGCCGTCAATCCGTGCCAGCCGTTTCTAACCCTTCTATCAAGAGGATATGCCCGCAAGCCGGGTCATGCCTCTCATGTTAAACGTTAGGTTCCCGAAAATGATCGAATCAACTTATGAAGCGGCGTTGAAGAACATGTCGGCGACCGTGCACGCCCTGGCAAAAAGTGTTCCGCCGCCGCAGCGCGTTCCGTTTGCTGACTCGTTTGCCTATCGCTACGTAGAGAGGACAGTGCACCAGGCACTGGTGCAGAAGCTGGCTCGGTATGTGACAACTCTTCGTGGCGCCTGCCTCTTGTTCGAGTACGGCTTTGTGCAAGAGCAGGCTGCGCTGCAGCGTGTACTCGACGAGATTCAAGAGGACATCACGTTCTTGGCCTTTGGCGTCATCTTTGACAAGATGACGCCTCTGCATCAAACGTATCTTGAGGCGTTTTACCGAGAGGAATTTGATCCGCGAACCGGTGAGCCCGGAAATCAGGACCGACCCATGATCCCGCGAAAAAAGATCAGGGCCTACATCGCGCGGTTGGAAGGTTCCAACGCCAATCCAAGTCGGGGTGTTGAGGTCGCTCGCCAAGTTAGCAAAACGTACTCCGGCTACGTCCACGCGGCTTCGCCTCAGATCATGGACATGTTCGGCGGGTCGCCTCCTCGGTTTCACTTGGGAGGCATGAAAGGCACGGAGAGGCACGACGAGCATCGCGAGGACCTCTGGAACTACTTTTACAGGGGCATCTTGGCCTTCGCGTTCGCGGCAAAGGCATTCGGGGCCGACAAGATGTTTGAAGACATCTCCTACTTCTCGGCCAATTTCGCGAAATCTGCTGGACATGACTACGGTGTCAAGACGCGTGGGGAAACCTAACCCTTCGCTCGAGCCGAATCGCGCCGACGTGGCACTTGGCTCGCTTCCCGGAATAGTTCATCATCCGTGCAGCGGGCCAAGCGCAACACCTGCGCTCGCGGCTCAGCTCAAACGTTAGGCCGCACAAAGAATCTGCAACACAAAGAGGGACCGTATGGGAACTGCAATTGTCATCGCTCTGATTACCTTTGTGGGGTTTGCTATCTACTCCGGCATGGCACAAGCCAAAGCATTGGAAGCAGCCAAGCAAGCCTACCTGGAGGCGCTATCAGTCTTGAAATCAAATCCACACGACGCGGATCACAAGCAGAAAACGCTGGCTCTGGGGCGAGCCTACTCAAATCTCACGCGAGACAAAAAGGGCAACACCTTATTTGACGAGGTCGCATTGATGAATGACATCAACGCCGCTTGCGCCGCAGCCGGTACAAGCCAAAAAACTCAGCTCCCGACATCTGTCTCGTCGGAAAGAACGATTGAAGAACGTCTCAGCACGCTCAGCCAGCTAAAGGACAAAGGCGTGATTGAGCAATCGGAGTATGAGAAGCGACGTGCGGAAATTCTGGGAAGCATATGAGGTGTGCTATGCGCGCTGATCATTCCATCGAGGCAACGTGTAACCGCTGGCTTCGCCATCCGCAGCCATAGTTCATGTCAAACGTTGCACCCGCAATAGGGGTCTGAGCCCACGCTGACGTACCGCCCACGCGTCGGCCGCTCAATACGCAGGGGTGCGCAGTCGGCCAGTGGCCAGAAACTCTTCCACATTCGCCAGCACCAGGTCGCCCATCGCGCGGCGGGTCTGGGCGGTGGCGCTGCCGATGTGCGGCAGCAGCACGACGTTGTCCATCTCCATCAGCGCGGCCGGCACCTGCGGCTCCTGGTCGAACACGTCCAGCGCCGCCCCGCCGAGGCGTCCTTGCTGCAGGGCCAGCACCAGCGCGGCTTCGTCGATGACCGAGCCGCGCGCGATGTTGACCACGATGCCCTGGGGGCCGAGCGCATCGAGCACCCGCGCATCGACCAGATGGCGCGTGGCCTCGCCGCCGGCGCAGGCCACGATCAGGAAGTCGGCCCAGCGGGCCAGCTCCACCAGCGAGGGCTCGTGCGTCCAGGCCACGCCCTCGCGCGGCGTGCGCGTGTGGTAGCGGATGTCCATGTCGAAGCCGGCGAAGCGGCGGGCGATGGTCTGGCCGATGCGGCCCAGGCCCAGGATGCCGAGTCGCCGGCCGCTGACGCGCGTGCCCAGGGCGCCGGGCCCGATGCGCGGCCAGTCGCCGCGGCGCACCAGGCGCTCGGCCCGGCCCATGCCGCGGGCGGCGTCGATCAGCAGGCCCACGGCCAGATCGGCCACGCAGTCGTTCAGCACGTCGGGCGTGTAGCTCACGGCCACGGCGCGGGCCTTGGCGGCCTCCAGGTCGAGCGCGTCCAGGCCCACGCCCAGGCTGCAGATGGCGCGCAGCTTGGGCAGGGCCTCGATGAGCGCGGCATCGGCGCCGTCGGTGGCCGTGGTGACGACCATCTCGATGCGGTCGGCATGCGCACGGGCGGTGGCCAGCATCTGGTCGCGCGTCGGTGCTGCCACGCAGGCATGGCGGTCCTGCAGCACGGCCTTGAGCGGTGGGGGCAATTGGGCCGACAGCAGCAGCAGGGGCGCGTCCGGCGATGGGGCGCCGTTGCGTTGCGCTTCCGTGCGGGCGACATCCGCCGTGGAGGGGCCGCCGCTCATGCCTTGGCTCCGCTCGCCGCGGTCAGGGCCGCGAAGTCCACTTCGCGCAGGATGGCCGTGCTCTGCTGCTGCACGTGGTCGTCGGCCAGGCTGCGGCGCTTGTAGGCCAGCCAGCGCGGATCGGCTTCCAGCGCGGCGCGGCGCGCATCGCGGTCGGCAAAGTCGCGGTAGCGCCAGGCGTGGATCACCTGGTTCTGCTCGCCGATGTCGCTGACGGCATAGAGCGCGGGCTCGCCGAGGTGCTCGACCTGGACGTCGCGGCCTTCGGCGGCATAGCGCGCGACGAAGTCGCGCGTGGTGGCGATGCGCAGGGTGTAGGTACGCAGTTCGATGATCATGGGGCGAGAGAGAAGAAGGGGTCAGGCGGCGCCGGGCAGGCAGCGTTCGATGAGTTCGTCCAGCGAGGCATCGGCGCGGAAGCCGAGCGAGCGGGCGAGGGCGGTGTCCACGGTCGGCCAGCGGGCGAACTGCGGAATGATGGCCGGGTCGGGCGCGTAGCTGAGGCGCTGCGACACCTCGACGCCGAAGCGCCGCATCAGCGCGGCCACCACCTCGGCCACCGACACGTGCAGCGAGGGCAGCGTCCAGGCACGGGTGGCCGGCAGGCGCTCGGCATCGACGGTGGCGGCATGGATCAGCGCGTCCACGCAGGCGGGCAGCGAGAGCAGCCACAGCGTGCCTTCGGCATCGACGGGCGATTCGTAGCTGCGGCCCGCGGCCAGTTCGCGGATGAGGTCGCTGGCGAAGGCCGACAGTGCGCCGTTGGGCAGGCCGGGCCGCGCCACCACGCTGGGCAGGCGCGGCGAGCGGCCGTCGATCCAGCCGCGGCGGCTGTAGTCGGCCAGCAGGATCTCCAGCATGCGCTTGTGGGCGCCGTAGGACATCGTGGGCACGATGGGCGTGGCGTCGTCGATGTGCGGCGGCAGCGGCAGACCGAAGACGCCGATGGAGCTGGTCTGCACCAGGCGCGCGGCCTTGCCGGTGGCGTCGTGCTGGCGGCGCAGGTCTTCGAAGAGTTCCAGCGTGCCGCGCAGGTTGACGGTGAGGCCCAGCTCGAATTCCCGCTCGGCCTGACCACTGGTGATGGCCGCGAGATGGAAGACCACGTCGGGCGGCTCGGCCAGGGCCTGGGCGCGCACGTCCGCATCGGCGACGGAGCCGCGCAGTTGTGTGAGCTTGGGATGCGCGGGCAGGTCGAGTGCGAGGTCGACGGCGACGAGCTGCGTGAGCGGCAGCGCATCGACGCCGGCCAGCAGCCGTCGCACGAGGGCCTGGCCGACGAAGCCGCCGGCGCCGGTGATGAGGATACGGGTCATGGGGTGGTCCTTGTCCTGGGCGCTCCGATGGCGCGGCTGAAAGGCGAGGCAGGGTTCATCGGATCATTCCCTGTTGCCGCAGCGGGTCTGCCCATGTGAGGCCATCGGCGGCCGTGCTGCGGGGCTTGTATTCGCAGCCCAGCCAGCTGTCGTAGCCGGCGGCGGGCAGGGCGGCGACGGTGGCGAGCAGCCCGTCGCGCGACAGGTCGGGCTCGTGGCGGTCGGGCGCGCCGGCCAACTGCACATGGCCGATGAAGCCGCGGCAACGCTCCAGCTCCTGCGCCAGGTCCAGCCCTTCCTTCACGCAGTGGTAGAGGTCGAACTGCAGCCGAAGCCGCGGCGAGTCGAAGGCGCGGATGACGTCCAGCGCCTGCTCGGGCAGCCAGTAGAAGTAGCCGGGCATGTCGGCGCGGTTGAGCGGTTCCAGCATCAGCACCAGGTCGTCCGACTCCGCATGCCGCAGGGCCCAGGCCAGGTTCTGGTCCAGCGCCTGGCGGCAGGCCCGCGCCTCATGCCCGCGGCAGTCGCCGGCCATGACGTGGATGCGGCGCGAGCCGGTGGCCTCGGCCACGGCGCGGGCCCGGTCGAAGCACTCGCGGAACTCGGCCTGGCCGCCCGGGATGGCGGCCCAGCCCAGCCGGCCCGGGCTGTCCGGCCGGATCGGCGTGTTGTGCAGCACGGCGGTGAGGCCCTGCGCCTTCAGCGCATCGGCATACCAGGCCGGCGGCTGCTCGTAGGGCTGCAGCATCTCCGCGCCGGCAAAGCCATCGGCCGCGGCGGCGGCGAAGCGCTGGTCGAGCGGAAGGTGGCCGTAGAGCCACTCCAGGTTGGCGTTCAGTTGCATGAGGCGTGGGTCAGGCAGGAAGCGTGAGAGTTCGAATGGCCCAGGAGCAGGCCCCTGCGGCGCACTCGCGGAACCGTCTTTGCCGGGGATGCTTCATTGCTTCCCGGCCTGCGCGAGGAAAGCGTCGAGGCGCTGCGGCGTCATCAGCGCGACCACCGCTGACAGCTCGGCCTCGCCCAGCCCCATGGCATCCGCCATGCGCAGCACCTGCTGCACGGCGCCGGTCACGGGCATGGGCGCGCCGCTGTCGCGTGCGACGGCGGCCACGGTGTCGATGTCCTTCAGCATGGTGGCGAGCGCGCCGATGATCTGCGGCTGGGCCTGCGCCATGCGTGGCGCGAAGACCTGCAGCGGCTTGGAGTCGGCCCAGCCACCCGCCAGCGCCGGTGCCAGCCTTTCGATGGCGATGCCGTTGCGCTCTGCGAAGCCGATGGCTTCGGCCAGCGCGACGACGGCGGTGGCGACCAGCGTCTGGTTGCACAGCTTGGTGGCCTGGCCGGCGCCACTGCTGCCCACGTGCGTGATGTTGCCGGCATAGGCGCGCAGGGCACTGAAGGCTTCGTCCAGGTGGTCGGCCTCGCCGCCGACCATGATGGCCAGCGTGCCGGCCTCCACGCCGCCGATGCCACCGGAAACCGGCGCGTCCAGCCAGTGCGCGCCGCTGGCGGCCTGCAGCCGGGCGGCGAAGTCGCGGGTGCGCTGCGGATGGATGCTGGAATGGTCGGCCAGCCAACGCAGGCCCCGCACCTGCGCCAGGCCGTCGGCGCCGAAAACCACGGCCTCGACCGCGTCGGCGTCGAACAGGCACATCAGCGCGCCATCGGCACCTTCAGCGGCCTCGGCCGGCGTGGCGGCCACCTGCGCGCCCAGGGCGGCCAGTGGCGCGGCCTTGGCGGGCGAGCGGTTCCACACGCGCACGGTGTGGCCGGCGGCCAGCAGGCGGCGGACCATGGGCGCGCCCATCAGGCCCAGGCCGCAGAAGGCCAGGGTCAGCGGGCGCTGGGTTGCGGGGGCGCTCATCGATCAGCCTTTCGGGGCGTGCGGTTCATCGTCAGGTGGCCGGTGCTCATCGCTGTGCGTCCTTGTCGCCCAGGCCCTCGCCGAGCGACGGCACCTGGTCCTCTTCCGGATAGGGCCAATCCACGCAGCCCGAGTGCGTGACAGCGCCCAGGTGGGTGGGGCCGACCAGCTTGGCGTACTTCTCCAGCGCGCCGGCCAGGCGTTCGCGCTGGAAGGGTTTGGCTGCGGCGCGCCGGCGCTCGAGTTCGGCCTCCTCCACGTCCAGCACGATGCTGCCGGCCGCCGCGTCGATGCGGATGCGGTCGCCGTCCTGCACCAGGGCAATGGGCCCGCCGGCCGCCGACTCGGGGCTGGCGTAGCCGATGCACATGCCGCGCGTGGCGCCGGAGAAGCGGCCATCGGTCAGCAGCGCGACCTGCTCGCCACGACCCTGGCCGTAGATGGCGGCCGTGACGGCCAGCATCTCGCGCATGCCGGGGCCGCCGCGCGGGCCTTCGTTGCGGATCACCAGCACGTCGCCCGGTTCGTAGGCCTGGGCGGCGACGGTCTTCATGCAGTCTTCCTCTGTTTCGAAGACGCGGGCGCGGCCGTCGAACTGCAGCGACTTGAGGCCGGCGATCTTGATGAGCGCACCGTCCGGGCAGAGGTTGCCCTTGAGCACCACCAGCCCGCCAGAGGCATGGATGGGCTTGGCCGATTCGCGCACGATGCGCCCGTCCGGTCCCGGGAAGGCGGCCAGCTCTTCGGCCAGGGTGCGGCCGGTGACGGTCATGGTGTGGCCGTGCAGATGGCCGCTCTGGAGCAGCGCATTGAGCACCACCGGCACGCCGCCGATGACGTTCAGGTCCTTGGCCAGGTAGCGGCCGCCGGGCGACAGGTCGGCCACCAGCGGCGTGCGCTGGAACACGCGGGCCACGTCGTCGAAGGTGAAGGCGATGCCGGCCTCGTGTGCGATGGCCGGGATGTGCAGCGCCGCATTGGTGCTGCCGCCGGTGGCGGCGACGGCGGCGCAGGCGTTCTCCAGGCTTTCTCGGGTGATGAGCTCGCGCGGCAGCGGGCCGCCGTTCTCGATGATCTGCATCACGCGCAGGCCGGCGCGGCGCGCCAGCGCCAGGCGCTCGCTGTACACGGCCGGAATGGTGGCCGTGCCCAGCAGCGACAGGCCCAGCGCCTCACCCACCATCGCCATGGTGTTGGCCGTGAACTGGCCGGGGCAGGCGCCCACGGTCATGGCGCAGGTGCGCTCGATCTGGTCCAGCTGCTTGAGCGTGATGGCGCCGGTCTGGTGGCGGCCGGTGCCCTCGATGGCGGTGAGCACCGTGCGCTCCTCGCCCTCGGGCGAGTAGCCCGGCAGCATCGAGCCGCCATAGACGAAGACCGAGGGCACGTTCAGCCGCACCATGGCCATCATCATCCCGGGCAGCGTCTTGTCGCAGCCGCCGAAGGTGACCAGGCCGTCGTAGGCATGGCCGCGCACGGCCAGCTCCACGCTGTCGGCGATCAGCTCGCGCGACAGCAGGCTCATGCGCATGCCGTCGTGGCCCATCGAGGTGCCGTCGGAGACCGAGATGGTGGTGAAGCTCACCGGGTGCCCGCCGCCCTCGGCCACGCCCAGGCGGGCGTAGTCGGCCTGAGGCCCGAGCGACTTGGAGCAGGGCGTGTTGTCGCCGGCCGTGCTGACGATGCCGACCATCGACTTGGCGAGCGTCTCGTCGTCCATGCCGGTGGCGCGCAGGAAGCCGCGGTGGGCGGCGCGGCCCGGGCCTTCGGTGACGGCGCGGGAACGGTGCTTGTGCAGGGAGCGGGGTTGGTCGGTCATGGTGTGGGGCGGATCTTCAAGGGCGTGGAAGGGGGGTGATCGGGCAGTTCGGGGTCGAGGCGGTCGAAGACCCAGGCAATGTCCTGCTCCATGCAGCGGCGCGCCGCGGCGGCGTCGCCCGCGCGCAGGGCGGCCACGGTCTGCTCGTGCAGATGGTCGGAGGGCTGCTCGTCGGTGTGCAGGTACGCGCGCGTGGCGCGCAGGTAGGCGCCCGATTGCAGCCACAGGCTCTCGATCATGGCGATGAGTACCGGCGATTGCGCCGCCTGGTAGATGGTGAAGTGGAAGACCAGGTTCATCTCCAGGCTGGCGGGCAGGCTCTCGGGGGCGTGCCGTGCCCGCGTGATGCGCCGGGCCATGTCGTCCAGCTCGTCCAGCTGGGCGGGCAGCAGCCGCGGCGTGGCCCATTCGGTGGCCTGGCCTTCCACCAGCATCCGCACGCGGCGGATGTCGGCCAGCTTGTCGCGCGTGATCAGGGGCACGCGCGTGGTGCCGTTGGGCAATGGCTCCAGCCCCTGCTGCGCGACCAGCCGTCGCAGCGCCTCCCGCACGGGCATGGTGCTGGTGCCCAGCGCATCGGCCAGGTACTGGATGCCCAGCGGCTGGCCGGCGCGGAATTCGCCGTTCATGAGCTTGTTGCGCAGTGCCTGGTACACCGACTCGTTCACGGACGAGCGCGTGATCGGCTTGAGCAGGCCCAGGGTGTCGGTGGCCGACGCGTCGGACGGGGAGGCGAGAGCCATGCGGGTCGGAGTTTTGATGTTTGATCAAATCTTAGTCGCCATGCTGACGTTTGTCATCGGCGTTATCCCGCGCGGCGGTGTCCGGGCCTGGGGCACAGTGCCAGCCGCGACCGGTGCAGCATTCCTGTACCGCCCCCGCTCCGCACGGCGCGGACCCGGCTCCGGCGATCGTCGGCGGGCTGGTTTCCGGCCAAAGCCTTGCGCCGGTGCGGGTGGGTTCGCGTTCCTAGAATCTCTGCCCCCATCCCCAAGGCACGCATGACACAGGGTTCCATCCGCATCCGCGGCGCTCGCCAGCACAACCTCCGCAACATCGATCTGGACATCCGCACGGGTGAGATGACGGTGGTCACCGGGCCCAGCGGCTCGGGCAAGTCCAGCCTGGTGTTCGACACCCTGTACGCCGAGGGCCAGCGCCGTTACGTGGAGACGTTTTCGGCCTATGCGCGCCAGTTCCTGGACCGCATGGACAAGCCGGCGGTCGACAAGGTGGAGGGCGTGCCGCCCGCCATTGCCATCGACCAGACCAACCCGGTGCGCAGCTCGCGCTCCACGGTCGGCACGATGACGGAGCTGAACGACCATCTGAAGATGCTGTTCGCGCGGGCGAGCCGGCTGTTCGACCGCGAGACCGCGCTGCCGGTGCGCCACGACACGCCCGATTCCATCTACGGCGAGTTGCAGGCGCGTGCGGCGGCGGCAGGCGACCCGCGCGTGGTGGTCACCTTCCCAGTCGAGCTGCCGGGCGGCACCAGCGAGGCCGAGGTGGAACAGTGGCTGTCGGCCAGCGGCTTCACCCGCGTGCATGCGCAGCGCGAGGTGGGCACGCCCACCGGCCCGCGCAAGGTGCTGGACGTGGTGGCCGACCGCTTCCGCATCGCGAACACCGAGCGCGCGCGGGTGATCGAGGCGCTGGAGGTGGCGCTCAAGCGCGGCACCGGCCGGGTGACCGTGCATGCGCTGCCGGCGGAGGAGGGCGGCGAGGCCGAAACCTGGAAGTTTTCCACCGGCCTGCACTGCCCCGAGAGCGACATCCGCTATGCGGACCCGATCCCGTCGATGTTCAGCTTCAACTCGGCCGTGGGCGCGTGCGACACCTGCCGCGGCTTCGGCCGGGTGATCGGCGTGGACTTCAACCTGGTCATTCCCAACGACAAGCTCACGCTGCGCGCGGGCGCGATCAAGCCGATCCAGACACCCGCCTGGCAGGAAGCGCAGGATGACCTGATGCGTCATGCCGAATCGGCCGGCATTCCGCGCGACACGCCCTGGAACAAGCTCACGCCCGAGCAGAAGCACTGGGTGATCGAGGGCACGCCCAACTTCAAGGAAGGCAACTGGAACAAGCAGTGGTACGGCATCCGGCGCTTCTTCGGCTACCTGGAGAGCAAGGCGTACAAGATGCACATCCGCGTGCTGCTGTCCAAGTACCGCAGCTACACCCCGTGCCCGGCCTGCGGCGGCGCGCGGCTCAAGCTGGAAAGCCTGCTGTGGCGTGTGGGTGGCAAGGAGGATGCCGACGCCGTCCTCGCGCCGGCCAAGCGCTTCATGCCGGTCGGCGTGAAATGGTCGCGCGAGCAGTTGGAGGCGCTGCCGGGCCTGTGCCTGCACGACCTGATGCTGATGCCCATCGAACGGCTGCGGCAGTTCTTCGACCGGCTTTCTTCCCCCTCCCCCTCTGGGGGAGGGCAGGGGTGGGGGCCTGCGGCGCTCGATGCAGAGGGCAGCCCCCATCCCAGCCTTCCCCCAGAGGGGGAAGGAGAAAGACAGGCGCTCAAGCTGCTCTTCGAGGAGATCACCACCCGCCTGCGCTACCTGCACGACGTGGGCATCGGCTACCTCACGCTCGACCGGCAGAGCCGCACGCTCTCCGGCGGCGAGGTGCAGCGCATCAACCTGACCACGGCGTTGGGTACCTCGCTGGTCAACACGCTGTTCGTGCTGGACGAGCCCAGCATCGGCCTGCACCCGCGCGACATGGACCGCATCACCCAGGCCATGCAGCGCCTGCGCGATGCCGGCAACACGCTGGTGGTGGTGGAGCACGACCCGGCCGTGATGATCGCGGCCGACCGTGTGATCGACATGGGCCCGGGCCCCGGTGCGCGCGGCGGGCAGATCGTGTTCGACGGCACCGTCGACGAGCTGCGCGGCGCCGACACGCTGACCGGCGAATACATGGGTGGGCGCAAGCACATCGGCATGGGCTTCAAGCGACTCGTCTCCGAGAACACGCCGCGGCTCATCCTGGAGGGCGCGCGCGAGCACAACCTGCAGGACGTGACGGTGGACATCCCGCTGCAGCGCCTGGTGGCTATCACCGGCGTCAGCGGCTCGGGCAAGTCCACGCTGATCCAGGACGTGCTGGCGCCGGCGCTGATGCGCCACTTCGGCAAGCCCACGGAGACGGCCGGCGCACACGACCGCCTGCTCGGCGCGGACCACCTGTCGGACGTTGTCTTCGTCGACCAGTCGCCCATCGGCAAGACGGCGCGCTCCAACCCGGCGAGCTACGTGGGCGCGTGGGATGCCGTGCGCGAAATCTTTGCCACCGCGCCGCTGGCCCGGCAGCGCGGCTACACGGCGGCCAAATTCAGCTTCAACTCTGGCGACGGCCGCTGCCCGACCTGCGGCGGCTCGGGCTTCGAGCACGTGGAGATGCAGTTCCTGTCGGACGTGTACCTGCGCTGCCCCGACTGCGACGGCAAGCGCTACCGGCCCGAGATTCTGGAAGTCACCATCGAGCGCCCGAGGACCGTTCGGGCTGAGCACGCCCCCACCGTTCGGGCTGAGCCTGTCGTCGAAGCCGGGTCAACCCGCTCGACCTCGCAGCCAACCCAGGACGCACCAAGCGCCGGCCGCATGGGCATGGGCGTCTACAACGTCGCCGACGTCCTCGACCTCACCGTGGCCGAGGCCCTGGCCGTGTTCGCCAACGACAGGGAAGTGCAGCGCGTGCTGCAGCCCATCGTCGACGTGGGCCTGGACTATGTGAAGCTGGGCCAGCCCGTGCCCACGCTGTCCGGCGGCGAGGCGCAGCGCCTCAAGCTGGCTGGCTTCCTGGCCGAGGCGGCCGGTGGCGGCAGCAAGTCGCGCCAGCCGCTGGCCAAGAAGGGCACGCTCTTCCTCTTCGACGAGCCGACCACCGGCCTGCACTTCGACGACATCGCCCGCCTGATGCGCGCCCTGCGCAAGCTGCTCGACGCCGGCCATTCGCTGGTGGTGATCGAGCACAACCTGGACGTGATCCGCGCCAGCGACTGGGTGATCGACCTCGGCCCCGAAGGCGGCGACGGCGGTGGACGCATCGTGGCCCAGGGCACGCCCGAGCAGGTGCGCGAGATGCCGGGCACGCACACCGGCATGGCCCTCGCCGCCTACGAGACGGCGCTCGGGCCCGCGGCGCGCGTCGTGCGGGAATCGGCCGCGCGGTACCGCCCGGTGCCCGCGCCGGGCCGCGACGCCATCGAGATCGTCAATGCGCGCGAGCACAACCTCAAGAACCTGAGCGTGGAGATTCCGCGCGGCAAGTTCAGCGTGGTGACGGGCGTGAGCGGCTCGGGCAAGTCGACGCTGGCCTTCGACATCCTGTTCAACGAAGGGCAGCGGCGCTACCTGGAATCGCTCAATGCCTATGCCCGCAGCATCGTGCAGCCGGCTGGCCGGCCGGAGGTGGACGCCGTCTACGGCATTCCGCCCACGGTCGCCATCGAGCAGCGGCTGTCGCGCGGCGGTCGCAAGAGCACGGTGGGCACGACGACCGAGGTCTGGCACTTCCTGCGGCTGCTGTACGTCAAGCTGGGCGTGCAGCACTGCATCCGCGATGGCGCGGCCGTGCAGCCGCAGACGCCGGACAGCATCGTGGCCCAGGTCATGCGGCAGTTCCGCGGCCAGCACGTCGGCCTGCTGGCGCCCCTGGTGACGAACCGCAAGGGCGTCTACACCGAGCTGGCGGACTGGGCGCGCCCCCGCGGCTACACGCACCTGCGGGTGGATGGCCAGTTCCTGCCGACCACCGGCTTTCCGCGCCTGGACCGCTTCAAGGAACACAGCATCGAGCTGCCGGTGGCCAGCGCGGATGTGCTGCCTTCGGCCGAGTCGCTGCTGCGCCAGGCAGTGACCTCGGCGCTGGAGCACGGCAAGGGCGTGGTGCACGTACTGTCCGACATTGGCGCGCTGCGGGCTGCGATGGAGGCGGGGCAGTCCACCGCCGGCATCGGCCATGCGCATGTTTTCTCCACGCTGCGCGCCTGCCCTGTGTGCGCCACGTCGTATGCGGAGCTCGACCCGCGCCTGTTCAGCTACAACAGCAAGCACGGCTGGTGCCCCGACTGCGTCGGCACCGGCGTCAAGCTCACGCGCGAACAGCGCAAGGTCTTCGACGACTCGGTGCTGGCCGACGATCAACGTGGCCGCGAGCAGACCTTCGCCGAGCCCGAGGCGGAGGATGTGGGCGACACCGTCTGCCCCACCTGCGAAGGCACGCGGCTCAATGCCACGGCACGGGCGGTCAAGTTCGCGGGCGTGGGCATCGCCGAGATCGCGCGGCTGTCGGTGACGGACGTGCGGCGCTGGGTCGAGTCGCTGGCGCTGGAAGGCCGGCAGGCTGACATCGCGCGCGACCTGATCCCCGAGATAGGCAGCCGGCTCGAATTCCTGGAGGAAGTCGGCCTGGGCTACCTGACCCTGGACCGCGGTGCGCCCACGCTCAGCGGTGGCGAGGCGCAGCGGATCCGCCTGGCGGCGCAGCTGGGCAGCAACCTTCAGGGCGTGTGCTACGTGCTGGACGAGCCGACCATCGGCCTTCATGCGCGCGACAACCAGATCCTGCTGGACGCCCTGCACAAGCTGGGGGACAAGGGCAACACGCTGGTGGTGGTCGAGCATGACGAGGACACCATCCGCCGTGCCGACCATGTGATCGACATCGGCCCCAGCGCGGGCAAGCGCGGCGGGCGTCTGGTCGCGCAGGGCACTGTGGACGAAGTCCAGCAGTCCGAGGAGTCGTTGACCGGCCGGTATCTGCGCGATGCGATCCGGCACCCGCTGCATGCACGGCGGCTGGTTTCAGAGACCGCCGAGGAAGGCGAGGGCGCCGTGTCCTGGCTCGCTGTCGCCGGCGCAAACCTGCACAACTTGCAGTCGGTCGACGTGAGCATTCCGCTCAACCGTCTGGTGGTGGTCACCGGCGTCAGCGGTTCGGGCAAGTCCACGCTGGCGCGCGACGTGCTGCTGGCCAACGTGCAGGCCATCGTGCAGCAGCGTTCGACCAGGGCCGGTCGTGATGCCGATGCGGCGGGTAAGCGCCCCCGGTGGGTCGGCTGTACCGGCGTGGCGGGCTACGAGGAGATCGACCGCGTGCTCGAGGTCGACCAGACCCCCATCGGCAAGACGCCGCGCAGTTGCCCCGCCACCTACATCGGTTTCTGGGACACGATCCGCAAGCTCTTCGCGGACACCCTGGAAGCCAAGGCCCGCGGCTACGGCCCGGGCCGCTTCAGCTTCAACACCGGCGAAGGCCGCTGCCCGGGCTGCGAGGGCGCGGGCGTGCGCACCATCGAGATGAGCTTCCTGCCGGACGTGAAGGTGCCCTGCGAGGTCTGCCACGGCGCGCGCTTCAACCCGGAGACGCTGGCTGTCACCTGGCGCGGCAAGAGCATCGGCGACGTGCTGCAGATGGAAGTTGACGAGGCGGTCGCCTTCTTTGCCAGCATGCCGAACATCAGCCATCCGCTGCAACTGCTCAAGGACGTGGGCCTGGGCTATCTGACCCTGGGGCAGCCCTCGCCGACGCTCTCGGGTGGCGAGGCGCAGCGCATCAAGCTGGTCACCGAACTGAGCAAGGTGCGGGACGACGTCACGCGCCGCGGCAACAAGGCGCCCCACACCTTGTATGTGCTGGACGAGCCCACGGTCGGCCTGCACATGGCGGACGTCGAGAAGTTGATCCACGTCCTGCATCGCCTGGTCAACGCCAACCACAGCGTGGTCGTCATTGAGCACGACCTCGACCTCATCGCCGAAGCGGATTGGATCGTCGACCTGGGGCCGGAAGGTGGATCCGGCGGCGGACGGGTGGTGGCGTCGGCGCCCCCCGAGGATGTGGTTTCACAAGGCACCCACACGGGTGTCGCACTGCGTCCAGTCCTGGAGCGCGGGGCCGTCCGGGTGTGACGCGGCCGGGCGTGAGGCGGCAATTGCAGGCGGGTGACCGGCCAGTCGCTCTATCTCGGCTGGGGGGCGCACGGAAGATGCGAGAGAAGGTGCGTCTGGTGCGGGCCCCTGCTTTTGTGCATCTAGTTCTATAAGGTGCGTATCCCGACGGGCCGATGGCGGAT
This sequence comes from Pseudacidovorax sp. 1753, assembly GCF_040544975.1. Classification (NCBI taxonomy): domain Bacteria; kingdom Pseudomonadati; phylum Pseudomonadota; class Betaproteobacteria; order Burkholderiales; family Comamonadaceae; genus Pseudacidovorax; species Pseudacidovorax sp. 1753. Next base: position 143,199 of record NZ_JBEPKY010000019.1, read on the forward strand.
GTGCTCCTGGGCCGTCGAACAGCCGTGGGACATGTCATTCCGGGGAAATTACCTGCCTCGTCGGCCGTCAGTCCCGGTTGCGTGCCCCTTGTTTGTCCGCCCCCGCTGGGCTTGGTCGCCCCGGATGCGGGCATGCTCCCCGCCGTTTGAAAATTTTTGTAGGATGCCTCTTGCGTCCCTATCGAAAACCCTCGTATACTGGCGGGCTCGCTGACTGATACGCAGCCTTTGGTTGCTGAGTTTGGCTGGTGAGGGGTTTGAGAGAGTGGCGGCGGCTTCTGAGTAAAAAAAAAGAAGTTGCGCTTTTAGAAAAAAGCGTGTCATAATCGAGGGCTCGACGCAAAGCAGCGAAGTTAGTAGTTGCTGGGTGTTGCGGGTGG
>NZ_JBEPKY010000020.1:0-139855 GCF_040544975.1 Pseudacidovorax sp. 1753
TCGGGGATCGTTGCTGCACAGCGCATGCGACGTCGCCAGGTTCCTTATCGACGCTCGGCGCAGGGATGGGGTGATGACTCAGGGTGTCGGTCGGTGGGGTCTGAAGCTACCGCCGATGCTTGTCGATGTCCCTACATCCCGGCTCCTCGCCCTTTCTTACGGTTTGGTTGATGGAAACCAAACCATACAAGCTTGTCGAAGGGCATGACGGCGCGCGGCGCCAACGTCCGACCCGCCCTGACCGGTGCGACGCAGCGCCCGCGCGGGGCTTCGACAGGCTCAGCCCGAACGGTCGGGGTTGGCTGACCCAAGTTGCCCAAGAGATCCCGTGAACCTTCGGGCCCAAAGGGAAGGGCTCGCGCGCAGCGTCGAACTGGAGGGATTCGTGCGCAGCGTCGAGGCGGGGGATGGCGGTGTGCGTGCGGAGGTGCCATTCGCGGCGCCGTGCAGTGCCCAAAGCACGTCGATGGACAGCGAGCACATCGCTTGTGCGCCAAGTCGGTCAGCGCGAGCGTGCACCGGGAGCGCGCATGCCGACGTCCTCCGCCGGGTTACTGTTCCAGCCACTTGTGCGACCGGAAAGACCGCAGCCGCTTGCCCCCGCGCTCAGGCCGCTTCCAGCGCGTCGATCAGCTCCGTCTCGATCGCCAACTGCCCCTTCTGGCCATACAGCTCGGGACCGCTGATCAGGAAGCTGTCCTCCACCCGCTCGCCCAACGTCGTCACCTTCGCCAGTTGCAGGTGCAGGTGGTGGCGCGCCAGGACCCGGGCCACGCTGTAGAGCAGGCCGGCCCGGTCGCTGGCCGAGATGGTCAGCAGCCAGCGCTGCGCCTTTTCGTCGGGCGTGAGGTACACCCGCGGCTGGATCGGGAAGCTGCGCACCCGCCGCGACACCCGGCCCCGGCTGGGCGCGGGCAGCTCGCCCCAGGCGTCCAGCGTCAGCGCCAGGTTGGTCTCGACCATGCTGATCAGCTCGCGGTAATGCTCGGGCAGGAAGGTGGTCACCACCTGGAAGGTGTCCAGCGCATAGCCATTGGTGGCCGTGTGCACCCGCGCGTCCAGGATGCTGAACGACGCCTGGTCGAAATAGCCGCAGATGCGTGCGAACAGGTCGGGCTGGTCGGGCGTGTAGACCACCACCTGCAGCCCTTCGCCCACCGGCGAGAGGCGGGCGCGCACGATGGCCTTGGCATGCGGATCGGCCGGAATGCCCTTGGGCGCCACGAAGCGCGACAGCTTCTTGGCGTGCCAGGCGATTTCGCCTGCGTCGTGGCGCATGAAGTAGCTCACGTCCAGCGTGTCCCACAGCGCCTTGTGCGCCTCGAAGGGCTGAGCATGCAGCTGCAGCAGCGTGAGCGCCTCGCGCTTGCGGGCCTCCACCTCGGCGTCGGGGTCGGGCAGGTGGCCGCCCAGCGCGCGTGAGGTGCGGCGGTAGGTGTCTTCCAGCAGCTTGCCCTTCCAGGCATTCCACACGCGCGGCGAAGTGCCGCGGATGTCGGCCACCGTCAGCAGGTACAGCGCCGTCAGGTAGCGCTCGCTGCCCACGCGCTGGGCGAAGGCGCCGATCACCTCGGGGTCGGACAGGTCCTGCTTCTGAGCGACATTGCTCATCACCAGGTGGTTGGCGACCAGGAACTCGATCAGCCGGGTGTCCTCGCGCCCGATGCCGTGCTTCTGGCAGAAGCGGCGCACGTCGCGCGCGCCCAGCTCGGAGTGGTCGCCGCCGCGGCCCTTCGCGATGTCGTGGAAGAGCGCCGCCACGTACAGGATCCACGGCTTGTCCCAGCCGGCTGCCAACTGCGAGCAGAAGGGGTACTCGTGCGCATGCTCGGCGATGAAGAAGCGCCGCACGTTGCGCAGCACCATCAGGATGTGCTGGTCCACCGTGTAGACGTGGAACAGGTCATGCTGCATCTGCCCCACCGTGCCGCGGAACACGCGCAGGTAGCGCCCCAGCACCGACGTCTGGTTCATCAGCCGGATGGCATGCGTGATGCCGCGCGGCTCCAGCAGCATCCGCATGAAGGTCGCATGGTTGACCCGGTCGTTGCTGAAGCGGCTGTCCATGCGGCCGCGGGCGTTGTAGAGCGCACGCAGCGTGCGCGCCGACAGCCCGTTGACGCCGATGGTCTTCTGGTAGAGCAGGAAGGTCTCGAGGATGGCGTGCGGATCCTTCTCGTACAGGTCGTCGCTGGCCACCTCGATGGTGCCGCCCTTCTCGAAGAAGCGGTCGTTGATGCGCGTGAGCGTGGCCGACTGCGGGTTGAGTCGCTCGGCGATGTTCAGCATCAGGATCTCGGTGAGCTGCGTGACCGCCTTGGCTGCCCAGTAGTAGCGGCGCATGAGCGCCTCGCTGGCGCGGCGGCCCGACTCGTTCTCGTAGCCGAAGGTCCCGGCCACGGCCGTCTGCAGGTCGAACACCAGCCGGTCCTCGCGCCGCTTGGCCACGGCATGCAGGCGGGCACGGATCAGCGACAACAGCGCCTCGTTGCGCTTGATCTGCTTGACCTCGAAGGGGGTGGCCAGACCGTCGCGGGCGTAGTCTTCCCAGCGCTTGCCGAAGCCGGCCGCCTGCGCCACCCAGCGCACGGCGTGCAGGTCGCGCAGGCCGCCGGGCGATTCCTTGCAGTTGGGTTCCAGCGAATAGGGCGTGCCGTCGTGCTTCAGGTGGCGGTGGCGCATCTCCTGCGACTTGGCCAGGAAGAAGGCATGCGGGTCCATGGCCTCGTCGAAGGCCTTGCGGAAGGCGGCGAACAGACGCTTGCTTCCGCAGACAAGGCGGGACTCCAGCAGCGCGGTCTGCACCGTGACGTCCTTCGCCGATTCGCTCAGGCACTCGCCCAGTGTGCGCACGCTGGAGCCGATTTCGAGGCCGGCGTCCCAGCAACGGCCGATGAAGGCCTCCAGCCGAGCCGGCTCGACCTCGCCGCCCTCGGGCAGCAGCAGGAGCACGTCGACATCCGAATACGGAAAGAGCTCCCCGCGGCCATAGCCGCCGACGGCCACCAGGGCCAACTGGTCGCCGAAACCGGCGTCCTGCCACAAGGCGCGCAAGGCGGCATCGGCCTCGGCCGCCAACTCCTTGAGCACGGCGTGGATGTTGCGCACGCCCTGCGGCGCCAGAAGGCGCTCGAACACGGCACTCTTGCCGGCGCGCAGCTGCTCGCGCAGGCTGGCCGGCAGGTCGACGGCGACGGAGAAACCCATGCCAGCCGGGCGCGTCAGGCGGCGAGGGGAGCCGCCTGGCCGCTGGCGGCAGGCACGAAGGCCGGGGGTTGCGGACTGCCGGCGGACAGGGTCAGCACCTCGTAGCCCGTCTCGGTGACCAGCACCGTGTGCTCCCACTGCGCGGAGAGCGAGCGGTCGCGCGTCACGATGGTCCAGCCGTCGTAGCGGCCGCCGCGGTGGTCTTCCTTGATGTCGCGCTTGCCCGCGTTGATCATCGGTTCGATGGTGAAGATCATGCCGGGCTTGAGTTCTTCCATCGTGCCCGGGCGGCCGTAGTGCAGAACCTGGGGCTCGGCATGGAAGGTGCGGCCCACGCCGTGACCGCAGAACTCGCGAACCACCGAATAGCCATTGCCCTCGGCGAAGCGCTGGATGGCATGGCCCACGTCGCCCAGGTGGTTGCCGGGCTTGACCTGCAGGATGCCGTGCCACATCGCTTCGAAGGTGATCTGACAGAGCCGCTTGGCGGCGATGGAGGCGTCGCCGATCACGAACATCCGGCTGTTGTCACCGTACCAGCCGTCCTTGATGACAGTGACATCGATGTTCATGATGTCGCCCTTCTTCAAGGGCTTGTCGTCCGGGATGCCGTGGCACACCACATGGTTGACCGAGGTGCACAGCGACTTGGGGAAGGGCACGTCGCCCGCGCCCTTGTAGCCCACCGTGGCGGAGGTGGTGCCCTGCGTGACCATGTACTCGGCCGCCAGCCGGTCGATCTCGTTGGTGGTGATGCCGGGCTTGATGAAGGGCGTCAGGTAGTCCAGCACCTCGGACGCAAGGCGGCAGGCGACGCGCATCGCGGCAATGCCTTCGGCGTCGTGGTAGGTAATGCTCATCAGGGGATTATCCCATCCGACCCCCTAAAATGCCGGGTTTTCGCGAACGGCCCCAGTCAGCGGCCGGTTGCCGCCTCTCTCCCTTCTGTCCTTCCGGCCCCAGGCCCCGCCCACCGTGACGCAGCCCGCATCCACCGTTCCTCCCGTCGTGACCATCTTCGAAGGAGGGGCGGCGCTCAGCGATTTCCGCGCACGCCAGCTGCTGCCCCGCCTGCAGGCGGTGGATGCGCGCATCAATGCCATCACGGCGCGCTTCGTGCACCTGGTGCTGGCCGATGCCGAGATGGATGCCGCGACGCGCGAACGTTTCGCCGCGTTGCTGACCTACGGCGAGCCCTTCGATGCCGGCGCCGCGCCGCAGGGCGCCACGCTCGTCGTCAGCCCACGGCTGGGCACCGTCTCGCCCTGGGCCTCCAAGGCCACCGACATCGCCCGCAACTGCGGCCTGGCCCTGCGCCGCGTGGAACGCGTCACGCGGTACCACGTCGGCCTGAAGGCGCCGCTGCTGGGCCGCGCGCCCGTGCTGGATGCCGCGGCCCTGGCCCAGGTGGCCGGCCTGCTGCATGACCGCATGACCGAGTCGGTGCTGCCGGGGGTGGACGGTGCCGCCGCCCTGTTCGCCGAGCTGCCGCCACAGCCCATGGCCCATGTGGACGTGCTGGGCGGCGGTCGCGCCGCCCTGGTCGAGGCCAACACCACTTTCGGCCTGGCGCTGGCCGAGGACGAGATCGACTACCTGGTCGACGCCTTCGGCAAGCTCGGCCGCAACCCGACCGACGTCGAGCTGATGATGTTCGCGCAGGCCAACAGCGAGCACTGCCGCCACAAGATCTTCAACGCCGACTTCACCATCGACGGCGAGCGCCAGCCGATGAGCCTGTTCGGCATGATCCGCCACACCCACAAGACGAATCCGCAGCACACGGTCATCGCCTATTCGGACAATGCCTCGGTCATGGAAGGCCATGCCATCGAGCGCTTCGTGGCCCGCAGCGAACTGGGCGCCGACGCGCCTGCCTACGCCAAGGAAGACGCACTGCACCATGTGCTGATGAAGGTGGAGACGCACAACCACCCGACGGCCATCTCGCCGTTCCCGGGCGCCTCCACCGGCGCGGGCGGCGAGATCCGCGACGAGGGCGCCACCGGCCGCGGCTCCAAGCCCAAGGCGGGCCTGACGGGCTTCACCGTCAGTAAGCTGTGGCCCGAGGAGGGCAGCTACGGCAAGCCCGCCCACATCGCCAGCCCGCTGCAGATCATGACCGAGGGCCCGCTGGGCGGCGCGGCCTTCAACAACGAATTCGGCCGGCCCAACCTGCTGGGCTACTTCCGCGAGTACGAGCAGACCGTGGCGAGCGACGTGGATACCGTCCAGCGCGGCTACCACAAGCCCATCATGATCGCGGGCGGCCTGGGCCAGATCGACGCCACGCAGACCCGCAAGATCCAGTTCCCCGCCGGCACGCTGCTGATCCAGCTGGGCGGCCCCGGCATGCGCATCGGCATGGGCGGCGGCGCCGCCAGCTCCATGGCGACGGGCGCCAACGCGGCCGAGCTGGACTTCGATTCGGTGCAGCGTGGCAACCCCGAGATCGAGCGCCGGGCGCAGGAGGTCATCAACCACTGCTGGCAGCAGGGCGACAAGAACCCCATCCTGGCCATCCACGACGTCGGCGCCGGTGGCCTCTCGAACGCCTTTCCCGAGCTGACCAACGACGCCGGCCGCGGCGCCCGCTTCGACCTTCGTGCCGTGCCGCTGGAAGAGTCCGGCCTGGCGCCCAAGGAAATCTGGTGCAACGAGAGCCAGGAGCGCTACGTGCTGGCTATCGCGCCGGAGTCGCTGGACCAGTTCCGTGCCTTCTGCGAGCGCGAGCGCTGCCCCTTCGCCGTGGTCGGCGTGGCCACGGAAGAGCGCGAACTCGTCGTCGGCGACGTGGTCTTGCCCCTTCCCCCCCTGGGGGAAGGCGGGAATGGGGGCAGCGTGCCCCCACCCCAGCCCTCCCCCAGCGGGGGAGGGAGCCAACCCGTCCAGATGCCCATGGACGTGCTGCTGGGCAAGCCGCCCAAGATGCACCGCGACGTGGCCCGCATCCACCGCAACTTCAAGCCGCTGGAACTCACGGGCGTCGACCTGCAACAGGCCGCGATCCAGGTGCTGGCGCATCCGACCGTGGCCTCCAAGCGCTTCCTGGTCACCATCGGCGATCGCACGGTGGGCGGTCTGACGCATCGCGACCAGATGGTCGGCCCCTGGCAGGTGCCCGTGGCCGATTGCGCCGTGACGCTGGCCGACTTCCGCGGCTTTGCCGGCGAGGCCATGAGCATGGGCGAGCGCACGCCGCTGGCCGCCATGGACGCCGCCGCCTCAGGCCGCATGGCCGTGGCCGAGGCCATCACCAACCTGCTGGCCGCGCCCATCGAGCTGGCGCGCGTCAAGCTGTCCGCCAACTGGATGGCGGCCTGCGGCGAGCCGGGCGAGGACGCCGCGCTGTACGAGACGGTCAAGGCCGTGGGCCTGGAGCTGTGCCCGGCGCTGGGTGTTTCCATTCCCGTCGGCAAGGATTCGCTGTCCATGCGCACACAGTGGGCCGAGGGCACCGACAGGAAGAAGGTCAGCTCGCCGGTGAGCCTGATTGTCAGCGCCTTCGCCAGCATCGACGACGTGCGCGGCACGCTCACACCGCAGCTCGACGCGCAGGAGGCCGACACCACGCTGGTGCTCATCGACCTGGGCCGCGGCCAGCACCGCATGGGCAGCAGCATCCTGGCCCAAGTGCTGGGCCAGACCGGCGACCGCGTGCCCGACCTGGACGACCCGCAACTGCTGGTCAAGACGGTGGACGCCGTCAACCAGCTGCGCGCTGAAGGCAAGCTGCTCGCCCTGCATGACCGCAGCGACGGCGGCCTGTTCGCCGCCGCCTGCGAGATGGCCTTTGCCGGCCACGTGGGCGTGTCGCTCAACGTCGACCTGCTCGTCACCGAGGGCGACGGCATCAGCGACAGCCGCATGGAGACGGGCGACGCCAAGAACTGGGCGCAGCAGGTCAGCGCCCGCCGCGAGGAGCTCACGCTCAAGGCGCTGTTCAACGAAGAGCTGGGCCTGCTGCTGCAGGTGCGCACGGCCGAGCGCAACGAGGTCATGCAGACGCTGCGGGCGCACGGCCTGTCCGTCTTCAGCCACTTCGTCGGCAAGACCCGGCCTGAGAGCTCGCCCATCGACGCCGGCAAGCGCAAGGTCGAGGTCTGGCGCGACACCAAGGCCGTGTTCAGCGCCACCGTGGCCGACCTGCACCAGGTGTGGGACAGCGTGAGCTGGAAGATCTGCCGCGAGCGCGACAACCCCGACTGCGCCGATGCCGAGCACGCCGCCGCCGGCGACCCGGCCGACACCGGGCTGCACCTGCATCTGCCGGAAGGCTTCGGCACTGCACCTGCCTTCGTGGGCAGTGCCCGGCCGCGCGTGGCCATCCTGCGTGAGCAGGGGGTCAATTCGCATGTGGAGATGGCCTACGCCTTCCACGAGGCCGGCTTCGAGTCGGTCGACGTGCACATGACCGACCTGCAGAGCGGCCGGGCCGATCTGGCCCGCTTCCAGGGCATCGTGGCCTGCGGCGGCTTCAGCTACGGCGACACGCTGGGCGCCGGCATCGGCTGGGCGCGCAGCATCACCTTCAACCCGCGGCTGGCGCAGCAGTTCGGCGACTTCTTCGGCCGCGCCGACACCTTCGGCCTGGGCGTGTGCAATGGCTGCCAGATGTTCGCCGAGCTGGCCGACATCATCCCGGGCGCGCAGGACTGGCCGCGCTTCACCACCAACCGCAGCGAGCGCTTCGAGGCACGCCTGTCGCAGGTGGAGGTGCTGGATTCGCCCAGCCTGTTCTTCGCCGGCATGGCCGGCGCGCGCGTTCCGATCGCCGTGGCCCATGGCGAGGGCTATGCCGACTTCCGCCACCGCGGCGACGCGGGCCGCGCCATCGCCGCCATGCGCTTCGTGGACCATGCGGGGCAGGCCACCGAACGCTATCCGCTCAATCCCAACGGCAGCCCGGGCGGCCTCACGGCGGTGACCACGGCCGACGGCCGCTTCACGGCCATGATGCCGCACCCGGAGCGCGTGTTCCGCAACGTGCAGATGAGCTGGACCTCGGGCGACCGCGCGGCGCCGAGCCCCTGGATGGAGATCTGGCGCAACGCACGCCGCTGGGTCGGCTGAGCGGCAGGGCAGGGCGCGCATACTCGCGCCCATGCAACTGCACCAGATCACCGTCGAGTACGTCGCGCCGGAAGACCGGCTGCTGCTGCACCTGAGCACGCAGACCGGGGAGCGGCTGAGCCTCTGGATCACGCGCCGCCTGCTGCTGGCGCTCTACGGCCCGTTGCACCAGGCGGTTTCGCGCGCCCATGTGGCGGCGGAATGGGGCGCGGTGCCGTTGCCCGAAGGGGCGGCGGATCTGCTGGCCGAATCCGCGCGCGCACAGGCGCTGCGCGATGCGGATTTCGCCACACCGCCCCAGGCGCCCGCCGGATCCCGCTCGCTGCTCGAAGGGGTCATCCCGGTGGTGGGCGAGGTCACGCTGTCGGTGCCCGTGGGCAGCGATGCGGCAGGCCAGTTGACCATCCGCTGGCGCACCACCGATGGCCGCGACGTGGAATTGAACGTGCCGGCTGCGGCGGCCACGGCCTTGCAGACCCTGCTGTTGCAGGGCGCGGAGCGCGGCGGGTGGGGCCTGGCGGCGCCAGATGGCGAAACGGCCCGGACGCAGGAAGCATCCGGGCCGCGATTCATGAATTGACGAGTCGGGCGCCGGGCGCCCCGAACCGTCGCCACCCGGCGGTGGCCGGCGGATTTATTCGACGCGCGCCTTGCTGCGCAGCTCTTCCTGGTACTTCTGCAGCTTCTGCTGCTGCATCTGCTGCGTCAGTTGGGCCTTCACCTCGTCCAGCTTGGGGAACTGCATCTCGCGCGTGTCGTCCAGGCGGATGATGTGCCAGCCGAATTCGGACTTGACCGGCGCCGCAGTGGTCTCGCCCTTCTTGAGCTTGACCATGGCCTGCGAGAACTCAGGCACCAGGCTGGCCGGGGTGGTCCAGTCCAGGTCGCCGCCGTTGGCGCCGGAGCCCGGGTCCTTCGAGTACTTCTTGGCCAGGTCTTCGAACTTGGCGCCCTTCTTGAGCTCGGCCAGGATCTTGTTGGCCTCGTCCTCGGTCGGCACCAGGATGTGGCGGGCGTGGTATTCCTTGCCGCTGTTGGCCGCCGCGATCTTGTCGTACTCGGCCTGGATCTCGGCGTCGGTGACCGGATTGGTCTTGCGGTAGTTGTCGAACAGCTGGCGGATCAGGATGGCCTGGCGGGCCAGCTCCATCTGCGCCTTGAACTCGTCGCTGCGGTCCAGACCCTGCTTCTGCGCTTCCTGCATGAAGACTTCGCGCGTGATCACTTCTTCGCGTAGCTGGTCCTGCATTTCGGGCGTCACCGGCCGGCCGGCGGCGGCCAGTTGCTGGGCCAGCACCTCCATGCGCGCCTTCGGCACGGGCTTGCCGTTGACGATGGCGGCGTTCTGCGCCAGGGCAGGCAGCGAAGCCGCCAGCGCGGCAGCGGCCAGGACGTGGAGCACTTGTTTTTTCATGATCGGAAAACGGCTAGGAGGGTCGGATTGGCGCCGGAATCGGGCCGATGGAGGGGAGGGGGAAAGAGGCCTGGCGGCAGGTGCCGGTGGGACCGGCGCAGCGCTTGCTCAAAGTGTCTCGATGGCGATCGCGTGCAGGCCGCGTGAAACAAAAGGCTGGACGGCATCATACACAAGGCGATGCCGCGCCACCCGCGTGCGGCCCTCGAAAAGCGGAGACGCGATGCGCACCCGGAAGTGGGTGCCCCAGCCCGCCGGACCGGCACCGGAGTGGCCCGCATGGGCGGCACTTTCGTCCAGCACTTCGAGATGGGTGGGCTGCAGCAGCGCGCGCAATGCGGCCTCGAGTTCCTCCACGCGCGGCAGGCCCGAAGTGACCCCGGTCATGCCGACTCCTTATCGTCCGGCTGGGCCTGCAGATGCGGCGCCACATACAGGCCCTGCGCCACCAGGAATGCGATGGGGAAGACGTAGCCCCACAGCTTGAAGTTGACCCACGCGTCGGTGCTGAAGTACAGCGCGACGTAGGCGTTGATGGCCGACATGAAGGCGCAATAGAACACCCAGGCCACGCCCAGGCGGCGCCAGATGCGATCGGGCAGCACCAGCTGGCTGCCCAGCAGCATCTTGAGCACGTTGCGGCCCATGCCCCACAGGGCCACGGCCAGCGCGAGGGCCATGGCGCCGTAGAGCACCGTCGGCTTCCATTTGATGAAGCGGTCGTCGTGCAGCGCCAGGGTGAGGCCACCGAACAGCAGGATCAGCACCAGCGTCGCCTTCTGCATGGGCTGCAGCCGGCGCTCCATGGCGTAGACGATGGCCATCTGCACCACCGTGGCGGCCATCAGCACGCCGGTGGCGACGTAGATGCCATAGAACTTGAAGGCGCCGAAGAACAGGACGATCGGCAGGAAGTCGAGCAGGGCTTTCATGCAGGGAATGGGTGGGCGCCTTCGTGGTGGCTCATTCGCCGTCTTCGGGCTTGAAGTCCAGCGAGGCCGAGTTCATGCAATAGCGCAGGCCGGTGGGTGCCGGCCCGTCGGGAAAGACATGGCCCAGGTGCGCACCGCACTGGCTGCACACGGTCTCGGTGCGCACCATGCCGTGCGAGCGGTCGACGTGCTCGGTGATGGCACCCGGTACGGCCTCGGCCGAGAAGCTGGGCCAGCCGCAGCCGGCGTCGAACTTGGTGTCGGAGTCGAACAGCTTGGCGCCGCAGCAGATGCAGTGGTAGCTGCCGTCGGCCCAGTGGGCCTCATACTTGCCGGTGAAGGGCCGCTCGGTGGCGGCATGGCGGGTGACGTTGAAGGCGGCGGGCTCGGCGCCCTTTTCGGCCAGCAGGGCCTTCCACTCGGCGTCGGTCTTGCGGATGGTCGGTTCGGTCATGAGGAGCAACTGATCTCGATGGCAGATGCCCAGTCGGGCGGGAAGTCGGCATAGGCGTCCATGCCGGGATGCTCGTCAAATGGGGCCTCCAGCAGCGCAAGCAAGGTGTGGACGCCGGAGAAGTCGCCCTTCTGAGCGGCTTCGATGGCCTGCTGGCCCAGGTGGTTCCGCAGCACGAAGCGCGGATTGGCGCGCAGTGTAGCGATGGCCGCTGCCGCGTCGGCCTCCGTCGGCCGGCGTTCGAAGGCCGACAGCCAGTGTCGCCAACTGGTGCGGTCGACGAACAGGTCGTCCAGCGGATCGGCCGGGCCGCCGGCACGGTAGTGCGCGAAGCGGCGCCAGAAGATGGTCCAGTCGATGCGCTCGGCGGCCATGACGCGCAGCAGCGCCTCCAGCAGCGCGGCGTCGCCGGCCACGGGCTGGGCCAGGCCCAGCTTGGCCAGCATGGCGGCTTCGAAGCGCAGCGGGAAGATCTCGCGGTAGGACTTGAGGGCCGCCAGCGCGAGTTCTTCCTCGCCGATCAGCGGCATCAGCGCCTGGGCCAGGCAGAACAGGTTCCAGTAGGCGACGTTGGGCTGGGCGTTGTAGGCATAGCGGCCCTGGGAATCGCTGTGGTTGCAGATGTGGGCCGGGTTGAAGCCGTCCAGGAACTGGAAGGGGCCGTAGTCGATGGTCAGGCCCAGGATGGACATGTTGTCCGTGTTCATCACGCCATGGCAGAAGCCCACGGCCTGCCACTGCGCCATCAGTGCGGCGGTGCGCTCGCTCACGGCATTGAGCAGGCTGGCGTAGGCATTGCCGCCGAAGCGGGTGTCGCCGCGGCAATCGGGGTAGAACCGGTCGATGACGAAATCGGCCAGCTGGCGCAGTTCCTCGTGCTGCCCGCGGCCGGCGAAATGCTCGAAGTGGCCGAAGCGGATGAAGCTGGGCGCGACGCGGGTCACGACAGCGGCGGTCTCGATGCTTTCGCGGGCGACCGGCGCGGGCGAGCCGACCAGTGCCAGCGCCCGCGTGGTGGGAATGCCCAGGGCATGCATCGCCTCGCTGCACAGGAACTCGCGGATGCTGGAGCGCAGCACGGCCCGGCCGTCGCCCATCCGCGAGTAGGGCGTGCGGCCCGCGCCCTTGAGCTGGACCTCGAAGCCGCTGTCGGTCTCACCGAGCAGGATCGCACGGCCGTCGCCCAACTGCCCGGCCCAGACGCCGAATTGGTGACCGCTGTAGACCGTGGCGAGCGGATCGCTGCCTTCCAGCACGGCATTGCCGGCCAGGGCCTGCAGGGCTTCGGGCGATTCGAGCCAGTCGCGCGACCAGCCCAGCAGTTGCCGCGTCGGCTCGCTGGTGGCGATCAGCGTCGGCGAGGGCAGGGGCGTGGGGCGCAGGCGGGTGAAGAAGGCCGGGCCGAGGCTCGCGAAGCCTTCGCGCCAGTGCGGTGCGGCATGGCCCTCCACGCTGGGCACGAAGGGGCTGGACGAGGGCAGGGAACTCATCGCCAGATTGTCCGTGAAGCCCTTTCGCCCGCCGGATTTACGGGGATTCCCGATGGGGTGCGCATGCTGCACTGCGCAATACTCGGCCGGCCTTGTCCATGGCCGGCGCGCCCGGCGCCAGCATTCCACGCCCGGGCTGCCGCGCAGCCATGCGACACACGATCCCCTTCGCCTTCGCCACCAAGGAGCCTCCCACATGCTGGGCCTGATGCAAGACCGCCCCCTGCTGATTTCCAACCTGCTCGAGTTCGCCGAGCGCCATCACGGCGACGGCCAGATCGTCTCGCGCCGTGTCGAGGGCGACATCCACCGCTACACCTGGGCCGACTGCGCACGCCGCGCCCGCCAGGTGGCCAACGCCGTGGAGGCCGAAGGCCTGCTCTTCTCCGACCGGGTGGCCACGCTGGCCTGGAACGGCTACCGCCATCTGGAGCTGTATTACGGCGTCTCGGGCAGCGGCCGCGTGCTGCACACCATCAACCCGCGCCTGCATCCCGACCAGATCGCCTGGATCGCCAACCACGCCGAAGACCAGGTGCTGTGCTTCGACCTCAGCTTCCTGCCGCTGGTGCAGGCCGTGCACGCACGCTGCCCGACGGTGAAGAAGTGGGTGGCCCTGTGCGATGCCGACAGGCTGCCGGCCGACACCGGCGTGCCCGGCCTCGTCAGCTACGAAAACTGGATCGGGGGCCAGGCCGATACCTATGACTGGCCCAGCTTCGACGAGAACTCGGCCTCCAGCATGTGCTACACGAGTGGCACCACCGGCAACCCCAAGGCCGCGCTCTACAGCCACCGCTCGACCATCCTCCACGCCTACGCCGCCTGCCTGCCCGACGTGATGTGCCTGTCGGCGCGCGATTCGGTGCTGCCCGTGGTGCCCATGTTCCACGTCAATGCCTGGGGCATTCCGTACTCCGCGGCGCTGGTGGGCGCCAAGGTGGTGTTCCCTGGCCCGGCGCTGGACGGCAAGTCGGTCTACGAGCTGATCGAGGCCGAGGGCGTGACCTTCGCGGCCGGCGTGCCCACGGTCTGGCAGATGCTGCTGGGCCATATGCAGGCGCAGGGCCTCAAGTTCAGCAGGCTCAACCGCACGGTGATCGGCGGCTCGGCCTGCCCGCCGGCCATGATCAACGCCTTCCGCGAGCAGTACGGCGTGGACGTGCTGCATGCCTGGGGCATGACCGAGATGAGCCCGCTGGGAACCCTGTGCACGCTCAAGAACAAGCACCTGTCGCTGCCTGCCGAGGAGCAGCTGGCGCTGCGCATGAAACAGGGCCGTGCCATCTTCGGCGTGGACATGAAGATCGTCGGCGACGACGGCGAAGAATTGCCCTGGGACGGCAAGACCTACGGCGACCTGCTGGTCAAGGGCCCGTGGATCGTCAAGGAGTACTTCAAGGGCGAGGGCGGCGACCCGCTGCGCGGGGGCGGCTGGTTCCCCACCGGCGACGTAGCCACCATCGACGCTGACGGCTTCATGCAGATCACCGATCGCAGCAAGGACGTGATCAAGTCCGGTGGCGAATGGATCAGCTCCATCGACATCGAGAACATCGCCGTGGCCCATCCCGCCGTGGCTATGGCGGCCTGCATCGGCGTGTTCCACCCCAAGTGGGACGAGCGGCCCATCGTCGTGGTGGCAAAGAAGGCTGGCGCCGAGGTCACGCGCGAGGAACTGCTGAAGTTCTACGAAGGCAAGACGGCCAAGTGGCAGATCCCCGACGACGTGGTGTTCGTCGACGCGATCCCGCTGGGCGCCACCGGCAAGATCCTCAAGACGCGCATCCGCGAGCTGCTCAAGGACTACAAGCTGCCCGGGCTCTGAGCCATTCACGGCGGGCTGTCGCCTGCGCGATAGGGAAGGCCGCATCCGCGGCCTTTTTTTCGGGTGTTCCCTGAGCGCCGGCGGCGGCCCGGTGGCTACGCTGCGCGGACCCAACACCCGGAGACAACACCGATGAATGTCCGCTTGAAGCACCTTGCCGCCGCCGCGCTGGCCGTGATGGCCACCAGCGCCTTCGCACAGAAGGGCGAGACCGTGAAGATCGCCTGGATGGACCCGCTCTCGGGTCTCATGGCCGCGGTCGGTACCAACCAGCTCAAGACCTACCAGCTGCTGGCCGAGCACTTCAACAAGACCAATGCCTCGGGCGTCAAGTTCGAGATCATCGGCATCGACAACAAGCTGAGCCCGCAGGAGACCACGGCCGCGCTGCGCTCGGCCATGGACCAGGGCGCACGCTACGTGACCCAGGGCAACGGCTCCGGTCCGGCGCTGGCCATCATCGATGCGCTCGAAAAGCACAACGCCCGCAATCCCGGCAAGGAGGTTGTGTACTTCAACTACGCGGCGGTGGACCCGGACCTCACCAACAGCAAGTGCAGCTACTGGCACTTCCGCCTGGACGCCGACACCTCCATGAAGATGGAGGCGCTGACCACCTACATGAAGGACCAGCCGGAGATCAAGAAGGTCTACCTCATCGGCCAGAACTACTCGCACGGCCAGCAGGTGAGCAAGTTCGCCAAGGAGAACCTGGCGCGCAAGCGGCCCGACATCCAGATCGTGGGCGACGACCTGCATCCGCTGGCGCAGGTGCGCGACTTCGCGCCGTACATCGCCAAGATCAAGCAGTCGGGCGCCGACACGGTGATCACCGGCAACTGGGGCTCCGACCTGGCGCTGCTCATCAAGGCCGCCAACGACGCCGGCCTGCTGGACACGGTGAAGTTCTACACCTACTACGCCTTCGGCTCGGGCGCGCCCACGGCCATGGGCGCCTCGGCCGCTGGCAAGGTGTACGTGGTGGGCTACGGCCACTACAACATGGGCCCGCCCATCCAGCCGCTGATGGCCGACTTCAAGAAGCGCATGAACGACGACATGACGCAGAACTCGATCTATCACACCTTCGCGCTGCTGGATGCGGCCTTCGTGAAGACGAAGTCGACCGATCCCGTCAAGGTGGCCGCGGCACTGGAGGGCATGAAGATCAAGAGCTTCAACGGCGAAGTCGAGATGCGCAAGGCCGACCACCAGCTGCAGCAGGGCCTGTACATCACGCGCTGGGAGAAGGCCGGCGGCAAGTATCCGTACGACGCGGAGAACACCGGCTACACCTTCGCGCCGGTCAAGTACTACGAACCCTACGTGGCCAGCACGCCCACCAGCTGCCAGATGAAGCGGCCCTGACGCGCATGCACCAGTCGTGTGCTACCCGAGGGTAGAAATGGTGCGGCGGCGGCTGTCGCCCGGGTGATAGAAAAGGCTTTCTCCAGAGGGGAATCGCGGGGCTTTCCCCTAGTGAGCGCGCAGTGAAGCACTGTACGCTCGTGCAAGTTCCGGCACCCGGGACACCACACAGGAGACATGCCTTGAAGACCTCTCTCAACCTGACTGCCGCCGCCTGCATCCTGGCTTTCGGCGCCCCCGCTTTCGCCCAGCAGGGCGAGACCGTCAAGATCGCCTGGCTCGACCCGCTGTCGGGCCTGATGGCGGCGGTGGGCACCAACCAGCTCAAGACCTTCCAGTTCCTGGCCGAGGAGTTCAACAAGAAGAATGCGGCCGGCGTCAAGTTCGAGATCATCGGCATCGACAACAAGCTGAGCCCGCAGGAGACCACCGCCGCGCTGCGCTCGGCCATGGACCAGGGCGCGCGTTATGTCGTGCAGGGCAACGGCTCCGGCCCGGCCCTGGCCATCATGGACGCGCTCGAGAAGCACAACGCGCGCAACCCGGGCAAGGAGGTGGTCTACATCAACTACGCGGCGGTGGACCCGGACCTCACCAACAGCAAGTGCAGCTACTGGCACTTCCGCCTGGACGCTGACACCTCCATGAAGATGGAGGCGCTGACCACCTACATGAAGGATCAGCCGGACATCAAGAAGGTCTACCTGATCAACCAGAACTATTCGCACGGCCAGCAGGTCAGCAAGTTCGCCAAGGAGAACCTGGCCCGCAAGCGGCCCGACGTGCAGATCGTGGGCGACGACCTGCATCCGCTGGCGCAGGTGCGCGACTTCGCGCCGTACATCGCCAAGATCAAGCAGTCGGGCGCCGACACGGTGATCACCGGCAACTGGGGCTCCGACCTGGCGCTGCTGATCAAGGCGGGCAACGACGCCGGCCTCAACGTCAAGTACTACACCTACTACGCCGTCACCAGCGGCACGCCCACGGCCATGGGCGCAGCGTCGGATGGCAAGGTCTACCAGGTCGGCTACAGCCACTACAACGCCGACGGTCCCATCAAGCCGCTGACCGAGGCCTACAAGAAGAAGTTCAACGACGACATGTACACGACCGTGATCTACACGGCCTTCTCCATGTTGAACGAGGCCTTCGTCAAGACCAAGTCCACCGACCCGGTGAAGGTGGCGGCCGCCATGGAAGGCATGAAGTTCAAGAGCTTCAATGGCGACGTCGAGATGCGCAAGGCCGACCACCAGCTGCAGCAGGGCCTGTGGATCACCCGCTGGGAAAAGGCCAGCGCCAAGTACCCCTACAGCCCCGAGAACACGGGCTACACGCTGGCGCCGGTCAAGTACTACGAGCCCTACGTGGCCAGCACGCCGACCAGCTGCCAGATGAAGCGGCCGTCCTGATACCGTCGGGTAGCACGGGCCGCGCCGGCATGTTGCGCGCCGGCCCGGATGCGGCCCCTCCGCTGCCAGCCGGCGCGCCGCGCCGGCCATGCTCACCGCGCCCGCCGGAGACCGACTCCGGTCCCGGGGCCGGATGTTTTCCTGAGGCTCGACGACAGTGGAATTCTTTCTCATCTCTCTTCTGAACGGCGTGAGCTACGGGCTGCTGCTCTTCATGCTCAGCTCCGGCCTGACCCTCATCTTCAGCATGATGGGGGTGCTCAATTTCGCGCACACCAGCTTCTACATGCTGGGTGCCTACTTCGCGTACACGCTCTCTGGCGTGCTCGGCTTCTGGCCGGCGCTGTTCATCGCACCGCTGCTTGTGGGTGCGCTGGGCGCGGCCTTCGAGCGCTATAGCCTGCGCCGGGTGCACAAGTTCGGCCATGTGCCGGAGCTGCTGGTCACCTTCGGGCTGTCCTATCTGATCCTCGAGGTGGTGCAACTGGTGTGGGGCCGGTCCACGGTGCCCTACGGCCTGCCCGAGGCGCTGCAGGGGCCGCTCTTCACGCTGTACGGCACGCAGTTCCCCAAGTCGCGCTCCTTCATCATGCTTGTCGCATTGCTGATGCTCGTGGCTGTCTGGCTGCTGCTCACCCGCACCCGCATCGGGCTGGTGATCCAGGCCGCGCTCAAGCACCCGGAGATGGTCGAGGCGCTGGGCCACAACGTGCCGCGCGTCTTCATGCTGGTGTTCGGCGGTGGCGCCGCGCTGGCGGGCCTGGCCGGCGTGATCGGCGGCAACACCTACGTCACCGAGCCGGCCATGGCCGCGTCGGTGGGGTCGATCATCTTCGTGGTGGTCGTGGTGGGCGGCATGGGGTCGCTGGCGGGCGCCTTCCTGGCCTCGTTGCTGATCGGTATCGTGCAGACCTTTGCCGTGGCGCTGGACCAGTCCATGGCCTCCGGCCTTCGGGCCCTTGGCATGGCGGTGACCGACCAGACCTTCGGTTATCCGCTGCTCAAACTCACCATCTCGCAGGTGGCGCCCATCCTGCCTTACCTCTTCCTGGTGCTGATCCTGATCTTCCGGCCCAAGGGCCTGCTCGGAACCCGCGAGGACTGATCGATGAGTGCCCTCCCCATGACATCACCGACCACCTACTACCGCTTCAAGCCGCTGAACCTGGGCCGAATCCTCGTCTGGGGCCTGTTCGCGCTCGCGCTGATCGTGGCGCCGCTGGTGTTCACCAGCAGCCTGGCGCTGACGATGCTTTCGCAGATCGGCTACCTAATCATCATCTGCCTGTCGTACAACATCCTGCTGGGGCAGGGTGGCATGCTGAGTTTCGGCCATGCCGTCTACACCGGCCTGGGCTCCTTCATCGCGGTGCATGCGATGAACATGGCCTCCAAGGGGCAGATCCCGATGCCGCTGGTGCTGATTCCGGTGGTCGCCGGTGTGGCGGGGGCCTTCTTCGCCGCCATCTTCGGCTTCGTGACGACCAAGAAGTCGGGCACCACCTTCGCCATGATCACGCTGGGCATCGGCGAGCTGGTGGCGGCCATGTCGCTGATGTTCCCGGGCTTCTTCGGCGGCGAGGGCGGCATCACCACCGACCGCGTTTACGGCAAATTCCTGATGTGGAACTTCGGCCCGCAGATCCAGGTGTACTACCTGATCGCCGTCTACTGCTTCATCTGCACGGCACTGATGTTCGCCTTCACCGGCACGCCGCTGGGCCGCATGCTCAACGCCGTGCGCGACAACCCGGAGCGCGTGGAGTTCGTGGGCTACAACACGCAGCGCGTGCGCTATCTCTCGTTCATCATCGCGGGCTTCTTCGCCGGCATCGGTGGCGGGCTGGCTGCCATCAACTTCGAGATCGTCAACGCGTCGGACAGCCTTTCCACGATCCGTTCGGGCGGCTACCTGCTGTTCACCTTCCTCGGCGGCGCGACCTTCTTCTTCGGTCCCATCATCGGCGCCGTGCTGCTGGTGTTCGCATCGATCCTGCTGTCGGAGCTGAGCAAGGCCTGGCTGCTCTATCTGGGGCTGGTTTTCCTGTTCATGGTGATGTTCGCGCCCGGCGGCGTGGCCAGCCTGATCATGATGAACGTGCGGGTGGCGCGCTTCGGCAAGCTGGGTCGCTTCACCTGGCTCTATGTCGGCCTGGCGGCCACGGGCGCGCTGATGGCGGCGGGCTTCGCGGGCATCGTCGAGATGCTCTACCACATGCAGCTCAATGCGGCGCTCGGGCCGACGGTGAGCTTCTTTGGCATCGCCCTGGACACGTCCTCGGCCACGCACTGGACGCTGGTCGCCGCCGTCGCGCTGGTGGGTCTGGCACTGTTCGACCAGGTCCGCCGCCGCTTCGCCCGCCGCTGGGGCCAGGCGCAGGAGGAGATCGAGGCGCAGATCAAGCGTCAGGAGACGGCCGCATGAAGGGCATGAACATGGCACCCCGACATTCAATGGCCCGCGTGGAGAGCCAAGCATGAGCAACAGCGAATACGCGATCGAACTGAAGGACCTTCGCAAGAGCTTCGGCCGCACCGAGATCATCCGCGGCGCCAACCTGGCGGTGCGCGCCGGCGAGCGCATCGCGGTCATCGGCCCCAACGGCGCGGGCAAGTCCACGCTGTTCAACCTGATCAGCGGCCGGCTGCATCCCACCAGCGGCGAGGTACTGCTGCACGGCGAACGGATCGATGGCCAGCAGCCGTACGAGATCAACCGAAAGGGGCTGTCGCGCAGCTTCCAGATCACCAACATCTTCCCCAAGCTGTCGGTGTTCGAGAACCTGCGCTGCGGCGTGCTGTGGAGCCTGGGCTACCGCTACACCTTCCTGCGCTTCCTCTCGCGGCTGGACGATGCCAACGAGCGCACCGAGGTGCTGCTGCGCCAGGTGGGGCTGGAGCGCAAGCGCGACGTGCTGGCCGTCAACCTGACCTATGCCGAGCAGCGCGCGCTGGAGATCGGCGTGACCATCGCCGGCGGCGCCAGCGTGATCCTGCTGGACGAACCCACGGCCGGCATGAGCAAGACCGAGACCACGCACTTCATCAACCTGATCAAGGAAGTGACCGTCGGCAAGACGCTGCTCACGGTGGAGCACGACATGGGCGTGGTCTTCGGCCTGGCCGACAAGATCGCGGTGGTGGTGTACGGCGAGGTCATCGCCTTCGACACGCCCGAGGCCGTGCGCGCCAACGCGCGCGTGCAGGAGGCCTACCTGGGATCGCCAGTGGCCGACGAACAAGGAGGACACTGAGATGACGCTCAAGGTCGAAGACCTGCATGCTTACTACGGCAAGAGCCACGTGCTGCATGGCGTCTCCTTCGCCATCCAGCCGGGCGAGATCGTCGCGCTGCTGGGGCGCAACGGCTCGGGCCGTTCCACCACGGCCAAGGCCATCATGGGGCTGGTCCACGGGGAGGGCGCGGTGCACTGGAAAGGCCAGAACATCCTGCGCCGCAAGGCCTACGAGATCGCACATCTGGGCATCGGCTACGTGCCGGAGAACCGCGACATCTTCCCCAAGCTCACCGTGCACCAGAACCTGATGCTGGGCCAGAAGGGCGCGGGCAAGGGCAGCCGCTGGGGCTTCGACGACATGTACCAGATGTTCCCGCGCCTCAAGGAGCGCCAGCACACCGAGGCCGGCGTGCTCTCGGGCGGCGAGCAGCAGATGCTGACGCTGTGCCGCACGCTGATGGGCGACCCCGAACTCATCATCATCGACGAGCCGACCGAGGGCCTGGCGCCCAAGATCGTCGAGCTGGTGGGCCAGTACCTGCGCACGCTCAAGGACAAGGGCGTGTCGGTGCTGCTCATCGAGCAGAAGCTCACCATCGCCATGCACATCTCCGACCGGGCGCTGGTCATGGGCCACGGCAGCATCGTGTACGACGGCACCCCCGACGGCTTGCGGGCGGACGCCAACATCCGCAAGGAATGGCTGGAGGTCTGAAGCTTCCATGCAAGGGCCTTGGCCCTGCCGAAAGTGGGGGCGCGAGCCCCTTCTTTTTTGCCTTCGAGCGGTCGCCGGTGCAAGCTCGCGGCTGTTTGTCCCGGGAGCGACTGGCGCCGGTTGTCGCGACATGCGATCTGCCTAGAATGCCCCGAAAAGAACACTCGTGCTTTTTTAGGAGACAACAGCGCACGCCGGGCTCGCCGGCGACCTGCGCAAGGCTCCGAACGCTCCCTCATCGCAACCCAAGGAACGCAGCATGACGGCTGAATACAAAGTCCACGGCGACGTGGCCGTGATCACCATGAGCAACCCGCCGGTCAACGGCCTGGGCTATGCCACGCGGATCGGCATCACCGACGGCCTGGCCAAGGCCTTGGCCGACTCGGCCGTCAAGGCCGTGGTGATCACCGGCGCGGGCAAGGCCTTCTCCGGCGGCGCGGACATCAAGGAATTCGGCTCGCCCAAGGCGCTGGCCGAGCCCAACCTGCTGTCGGTGATCCTCGCGCTCGAAGCCTCGACCAAGCCGCTGGTGGCCGCCATCCATTCGGTCTGCATGGGTGGCGGGCTGGAACTGGCCCTGGGCTGCCACTACCGCGTGGCCGCACCGGGCACCAACGTGGCGCTGCCCGAGGTCAAGCTGGGCCTGATCCCCGGCGCTGGCGGTACGCAGCGCCTGCCGCGCGTGCTGGGCGTCGAGGCCGCCCTCAACATGATCGTGAGCGGCGAGCCGGTCAAGAGCGAGCGCTTGGCCGGCCTGCCGGGCCAGAAGCTGTTCGACAAGATGGCCGGCTCGGCCGAGTCGGTGCTCGAAGAAGCCATCGCCTTCGCCCGCGAGGTGGCCGCCAAGGGCGGCGACCTGCCGCTGGTGCGCAACCTGCCCTGCCGCCATCCGCAGGGCGATGCCTACTTCCAGTTCGCCAAGAACATGGTGGGCGGCATGTCGAAGAACTATCCCGCGCCGCTCAAGTGCGTGGAGGCGGTGCAGGCCGCCACCAAGATGAAGTTCGACGACGGCATGGCCTTCGAGCGCCAGAACTTCATCGCCCTGATGTTCACGCCTGAATCGGCGGCGCTGCGCCATCTGTTCATGGCCGAGCGCGCCGCCGGCAAGATCGCCGACGTGCCCGACGACACGCCGCAGCGCCCCGTCAAGACGGTGGGCGTGATCGGCGCCGGCACCATGGGCGGCGGCATCAGCATGAACTTCCTGAACGCCGGCATCCCGGTGACCATCCTGGAGATGAAGCAGGAGGCGCTGGACCGCGGCGTGGCCACCATCCGCAAGAACTACGAAGCCCAGGTCAAGAAGGGCAAGCTCAAGGCCGAGAAGTACGAGGAGCGCATGGCGTTGCTCAAGACCACGCTGAGCTACGACGACCTGAAGGACTGCGACCTGATCATCGAGGCCGTGTTCGAGGAACTGGGCGTCAAGGAAAAGGTGTTCACCCAGCTCGATGCCGTGGCCAAGCAGGGCGCCATCCTGGCCTCCAACACCTCCACGCTCGACGTCGACAAGATCGCAGCCTTCACCAAGCGTCCGCAGGACGTGATCGGCATGCACTTCTTCAGCCCGGCCAACGTGATGAAGCTGCTGGAAGTGGTGCGCGGCGCCAAGACGGGCAAGGACGTGCTGGCCACGGTGATGAGCCTGGCCAAGAAGATCAAGAAGACGGCCGTGGTCTCGGGCGTGTGCGACGGCTTCATCGGCAACCGCATGATCGAGCAGTACAGCCGCCAGGCCGGCTTCCTGCTGGACGAAGGCGCCACGCCGGCGCAGGTGGACAAGGCCATCGAGAAGTTCGGCTTCGCCATGGGCCCCTTCCGCATGGGCGACCTGGCGGGCAACGACATCGGCTGGGCCATCCGCAAGCGCCGCTCGGTGGAGCAGCCCGACATGAAGTACAGCCGCACGGCCGACAAGCTGTGCGAGCTGGGCCGCTTCGGCCAGAAGACCGGCGCCGGCTGGTACGACTACCAGGCGGGCAAGCGCGACGCGATCCCGTCCAAGCTGGTGGAGGACATGATTGCCGAGCACCGCAAGCAACTGGGCATCACGCCGCGCAAGATCAGCGACGAGGAGATCGTGCAGCGCCTGGTGTATTCGCTGGTGAACGAGGGCGCGCACATCCTGGAAGACGGCATTGCCAGCAAGGCCAGCGACATCGACATGGTCTACATCACGGGCTATGGCTTCCCGATCTTCCGCGGCGGCCCGATGCACTACGCCAGCCAGCAGGGCCTGTTCAACGTGGTGCAGGCGATGCAGCGCTTCGGTCGCAACCCGAACGACGATGCCAAGTTCTGGGAGCCGGCGGGCCTGATCCGCAAGCTGGCAGCCGAAGGCAAGGGCTTCGACCAGGCCTGAGGCCGAGACGCCGCCGAACCGACCACCGATGATCCGCCGCCTCCTGCTGATCCTGCTCGCCGCGCTGGTGCTGCTGGCCGCGGCGCTGGGCATCAACACCTGGCGTCAGGGCTCGCGGCAGATCGCCGTGGCGCCCGCGCCGAAGGCGGACATCGACCTCGCTTCGGCAGCGCAGCGATTGGCGGGCGCGGTCCGCTTTCGCACCATCTCGGCGATGGACGGCTCCGGCGAGTCCAGCGCTGAGTTCGACAAGTTCCAGGCCTACCTGGCCCAGCAGTTCCCGCGCGTGCACGGTGCGCTGCGCAAGGAGGTGGTGGGCCGACATGCGCTGCTCTTCACCTGGGAAGGGCGGGACCCCAAGGCCATGCCCGCGGCGCTGATGGCGCACCAGGACGTGGTGCCCATCGCGCCCGGCACTGAGCGCGCCTGGAGCGTGGATCCCTTCGCCGGCAAGGTGAGGGACGGCTTCATCTGGGGCCGCGGCACCATGGACGACAAGGGCAACCTGCTCGCCCAGCTGGAGGCCGTGGAGTCGCTGCTGGCCGCTGGCTTCCAGCCGCGCCAGACCCTCTATTTCGTCATGGGCGACGACGAGGAGGTCAGCGGCCTGCGCGGCGCCAGGCCCATCGCCGAGCTGCTGCAGTCGCGCGGCGTCGAGCTGGAATGGGTGCTCGACGAGGGCCTGCTGGTGCTCGACGGCGTACTGCCCGGCCTCTCGAAGCCCGCAGCCCTGGTCGGCCTGGCCGAGAAGGGCTACGGCACCTTCTTCCTCACGCTCGACACCTCGCCCGGTCATTCCTCCATGCCGCCCGCGCACAGTGCCATCGGCCGCATGAGCGCGGCGTTGGCACGGCTGGAGGCTTCGCCCATGGCCGGCGGCATCCGCGGCGTGGCAGGCCAGATGTTCGGCACGCTGGCGCCCGAGATGAGCCCGCTCAACCGCGTGATGCTCTCCAACCTCTGGCTGACCGAACCGCTGGTGCGCAGCCAGCTCGAGAAGAGCCCCAGCAGCAATGCGATGCTGCGCACCACCACGGCGCTGACCATCGTGCGCGCCGGCAACAAGGACAACGTGCTACCCGGCCGCGCCGAGGCGGCCGTCAACTTCCGCGTGCTGCCCGGCGACACGCTGGACAGCGTGCAGGCCCATCTGAAGAAGGCGCTCGCCGACGACGACATCCAGATCAAGGCCTACCCCGGCAATGCCGAGCCGTCGCCCGTCTCGCCCACCGACAGCACGGGCTATGCGCTCATCGAGCGCAGCATCCGCGAGCGCTTTCCCGATGCGGTGGTGGCCCCCGGCCTGATGACCGCCGCCACCGACTCGCGCCATTTCACGGGCATTTCGAAGGCGGTCTACCGCTTCTCGCCCATCCGTGTGGACAACGAGGACCTGCCTCGCTTCCACGGCACCAACGAACGCCTGAGCATCGCCGCCTACGGCGACATGATCGGCTTCTACCAGCAGCTGCTGCGCAACGCGTCGCAGCCCGCTTCCGTTTCCGCCTCCATTCAAAGGAAGACACCATGACCCGCGCCGTGATCGTTTCCACCGCCCGTACGCCGCTCGCCAAGAGCTGGAAGGGTGCCTTCAACATGACCCACGGCGCCACGCTGGGCGGCCATGCCGTGCAGCATGCGGTGCAGCGCGCCGGCATCGATGGCGCCGAGGTCGACGACGTCATCATGGGCTGCGCCACGCCCGAAGGCGCCACCGGCAGCAACATCGCGCGCCAGATCGCGCTGCGCGCCGGCCTGCCCATCACGACCTCGGGCATGACCATCAACCGCTTCTGCTCCTCGGGCCTGCAGACCATCGCCACCGCCGCCCAGCGCATCATCGCGGGCGAGGGCGAGGTGTACGTGGCCGGCGGCGTGGAGAGCATCTCCTGCGTGCAGAACGAGGCCAACAAGCACATGCTGACCGATCCCTGGCTGGTGAAGAACAAGCCCGAGATCTACTGGAACATGCTGCAGACCGCCGAGCAGGTGGCCAAGCGCTACAACATCGGTCGCGAGGCCATGGACGAGTACGGCGCGCGCAGCCAGCAGCGCGCCACCGCCGCGCTGGAAGCCGGCAAGTTCAAGGACGAGATCGCCCCCATCACCGTGCTCGCCGGCGTGGCCGACGGCCAGCTGGGCCTGATCACCAAGGAAGTCACCGTCGAGAACGACGAAGGCATCCGCCCCGGCACCACCAAGGAAGGCATCAGCGGCATCCGCCCGGCCATCCCCGGCGGCCTGATCTCGGCCGGCAATGCCAGCCAGTTCTCCGATGGCGGCGGCGCCTGCGTGGTGGTTGACGAAGCCTATGCCGAGCGCAAGGGCCTCAAACCCCTGGGCCGCTTCCTGGGCTTCTCGGTGGCCGGCTGCGAGCCCGACGAGATGGGCATCGGCCCGGTCTTCGCCATCCCGAAGGTGCTCAAGAAGCTGGGCCTGACGGTCAATGACATCGACCTGTGGGAGCTGAACGAGGCCTTCGCCGTGCAGGTGCTGTACTGCCGCGACAAGCTCGGCCTGCCGGACGACCGCCTGAACGTCAACGGCGGCGCCATCGCGGTGGGGCATCCCTACGGCGTGAGCGGCCAGCGCCTGACCGGCCATGCGCTGATCGAAGGCAAGCGCCGCGGTGCCAAGAAGGTGGTGGTGACCATGTGCATCGGCGGCGGCATGGGTGCTGCCGGCGTGTTCGAGGTTCTCTGATCCTCAGCGGACGCGCACCGAAGGCATGGCGATGAAGGTCGATCTGCCCACGCTGCAGGGCTTCTTCGCCAGTGCGCCCTTCATGGCCGACCTGGGCGTGCAGGCCACGGGCGGCGAAGCAGGGCGGGTGCGCACGGCGCTCACGCTCGCGCCGCGCCACCTGCAGCACACGGGCGTGGTGCATGCGGGTGTGATGGCCTCCATTGCGGACCACACCATGGGGGCTGCGGCACAGACCATGGCGCCCGACGGTTTCTGGATCGTCACCGCTGAGTTCAAGACCACCCTCCTGCGAGGCGCCCGCGGTGTGCGCCTGGAGTGCGAGGCCTGGGTGCTGCGCGCGGGGCGTCAGCTGAGCTTCGCCGAGGCTGAGGTTTACGCCGTCGCAGCCGATGGGCAGCGCACGCTGGCCGTCAAGGCGGCTGGCACGATGGCCCTGATTTCGGCGCAGGGCTGAACAAGGCGTCCAGGCCGCTACTGCGCCAAACCCGCGTCAAGCACGGGCGCGGTCTTCTTCACGACGAGACAACCATGAGCTATCGCGACACCCTCGACTTCCTGCTGTACGACTGGCTCCATGCCGAGCGCCTGAATGAGCGCCAGCGCTTCGCCGACCATTCGCGCGAGACCTTCGATGCCGTGCTGGACACCTGCGAGCGCATCGCCCGGGAGAAGTACGCGCCGGCCAATCGCACGGTGGATGTGGAGGAGCCGCATTTCGACGGCGAGAAGGTGATCCTGCCGCGCGCCACGCACGAGGCCCATGCGGCCTTCGTCGAGAGCGGCATGATGGCCGCCGCGCAGGACTACGACATCGGCGGCATGCAGCTGCCCTATACGGTGCAGGCGGCGGCCAACTCCTTCTTCGCCATGGCCTCGGTGAGCATCGGCTCGAACATGCTCACCAGCGGCAACGCCAACCTGCTGATGGTGCATGGCACCGAGATGCAGAAGCAGGTGTTCGCGCTCAACGAGTTCTCGGGCCGCTGGGCCGGCACCATGTGCCTGTCGGAGCCGCAGGCCGGTTCTTCGCTGTCGGACGTGGCCACGCGGGCGGTGCCGGACGGCGAGGGCTTCGAGAACGATCCGCTCGGCCCGCGCTACCGGCTCAAGGGCAACAAGATGTGGATCTCGGCCGGCGACCATGAGCTGACCGAGAACATCGTCCACATCGTGCTGGCGAAGATCCCCGATGCCGAGGGCAAGCTGATCCCCGGCGTCAAGGGCATCTCGCTCTTCATCGTCCCCAAGAAGATGGTGGACACCGAGGGCAGGCTGACCGGCGAGCGCAACGACGTGGCGCTGGCCGGCCTCAACCACAAGCTGGGCTGGCGCGGCACCACCAACACGCTGCTGAACTTCGGCGAGGGCAAGTACCCGGTCGACGGCAAGGCCGGGGCCGTGGGCTATCTGGTCGGCAAGCCGGGACAGGGCCTGGCCTGCATGTTCCACATGATGAACGAGGCCCGCATCGGCGTCGGCACGGCCGCTGTCATGCTCGGCATGGCGGGTTATCACGCTTCGCTGGACTATGCCAAGAACCGGCCGCAGGGCCGGCCCGTGGGCCCCGCCGGCAAGGACGCGACCCGGCCCCAGGTGCGCATCATCGAGCACGCCGACGTGCGCCGCATGCTGCTGGCGCAGAAGGCGTACTGCGAAGGCGCGCTGGCGCTGCAGCTGTACTGCGCGCGCCTGGTGGACGAGCAGAAGACCGGCAGGCCCGAGGCCGCGGACGACGCCCGCCTGCTGCTGGAAGTGCTGACGCCCATCGCCAAGAGCTGGCCCAGCGAATGGTGTCTGGAGGCCAATTCGCTGGCCATCCAGATCCACGGCGGCTATGGCTACACGCGCGACTTCCCGGTGGAGCAGTATTGGCGCGACAACCGCCTGAACATGATCCACGAGGGCACGCACGGCATTCAGGCCGCCGACCTGCTGGGCCGCAAGGTGCTGATGGAAGGCGGCAAGGGCCTGCAACTGCTGGGCGCCCGCGTGCAGGAGACCATCGCCCGCGCCGCGGCCCGGCCCGAGCTCGCCGGCTTTGCCGATGCGCTGGGCCAGGCCTTCGGCCGCGTCACCGCCGCCATTCAGGCCGCCTGGTCCACTGGCAACCCGGCCGAGGCGCTGGTCAATGCGGTGCCCTACATGCAGGCCTTCGGCCACATGGTCCTGGCGTGGATGTGGCTGGACGTCGCCGACAAGGCCATCGAGAAGGACAATGGCGCGACCTCGGTGTCGACCACCGGCCGCCTCGGCGCCGCGACCTACTTCTTCCGCTACGAACTGCCCAAGATCGGCGCCTGGCTCAACGTGGTCGAGAGCCGCGAACCGGTCTGCGCAGACCTTCCCGAAGACGCCTTCTGATGACCTCCCAAGCACCCGTCCGCCCGCCCAAGCAACGCCACTGGACCGAGAAGCTGAGCTGGATCCTGATCTATGCCGGCCTGTTCACGGTGGTGTTGGGCATCGCCACCGCCCGCCAGGACGAGCCGCTGGGCTGGTCCATCGGCGTGCCGGGCGGCGTGGCCGTGCTGGCCGGCGTGGTGCTGATCTACATCCGTTCCCGCATCAAGCCCTGAGGCCGTCCGCGGCCCTAATTCTGGAGACCTTTCACCCATGACCGCACGCACCGTCCAGCAACTGTTCGACCTCAAGGGCAAGGTCGCCCTGATCACCGGCGGCTCCCGCGGCCTGGGCCTGCAGATGGCCCATGCGCTGGGCGAGGCCGGCGCCCGGGTCATGCTCAGTTCGCGCAAGGCCGAGGACCTGGAGCAGGCCGCGGCCGAGCTGCAGGCGGCCGGCATCGATGCGCGCTGGATCGCTGCCGACTGCAGCAAGGAAGAGGACACCCGCCGCCTGGCCGACGAGACGCTGGAGCGCATGGGCGCCGTGGACATCCTGGTCAATAACGCGGGCGCCAGCTGGGGCGCCGCGGCCGAGGAGCATCCGGTCTCGGCCTGGGACAAGGTGATGAACCTCAACGTCCGCGGCTACTTCATCCTGAGCCAGCAGATCGCCAACGGCTACATGATCCCGAAGAAGACGGGGCGCATCATCAACATCGCCTCGATCGCGGGCCTCAACGGCAACCCGATCGGCATGAAGACCCTGGCCTACAACACCTCCAAGACCGCGGTGATCGGCTTCACCCGCACGCTGGCCGCCGAGTGGGGCCGCCATGGCATCAACGTCAATGCCATCTGTCCGGGCTTCTTCCGCACCAAGATGGCCTCGGGGCTGATCGACCAGCTGGGCGAGGACAACATGAAGGCCGCCGCGCCGCTCAATCGCCTGGGCGATGATGAAGACCTCAAGGGCATCACGCTGCTGTACGCCAGCGACGCGGGCAAGCACATCACCGGCCAGTGGATGGCGGTGGATGGCGGCACCAGTGTCGTGCTGGGCGCGGCCTGAGCCCGCCTTTCCATCGAACCCGCGCCGCCTCGTGCGGCAGCCTTCCAGACCATGAACATTTCCTTCGGCGTCGACATTCCCTTCGTCCACCACCTGGGCTTCACGATGCACCGCTTCGAGGGCGGGGAATCGGAGTTGCACTACACGCCGGCCGATGAGCACCTCAACAGCTTCCAGGTGGCGCACGGCGGCGCCTGCATGACGCTGCTGGACGTGACCATGGCCACCGCCGCACGCAGCGTGCAGCCGGAGATCGGCGTTGTCACCATCGAGATGAAGACCAGCTTCATGCAGCCCGCCCGCGGACCGCTGGTGGCCTATGGCCGCCTGATGCACCGCACGGCCACCATGGCCTTCACTGAGGCGCGCATCGTCGACGCAGCCGGCCGGCTGTGCACGCACGCTACCGGCACCTTCAAGTACGTCAAGCGCCTGCCGGTCGATGGCCGAGGCGTGCATGACCTCAAACCCCTTTCCACCGACTGACAGAGAGAGCCAACCATGCCGCAGAACAAGCAGATCCATCTGGACAACCGCCCGACCGGCGAGGCCGAGCTGTCGAACTTCAAGCTCGTCGTGGGCGAGACGCCGGCTCTGGCCGACGGCCAGGTGCTGGTGCGCCACCACTACCTCAGCCTGGACCCGTACATGCGCGGCCGCATGAACGACTCCAAGAGCTATGCCGCCTCGCAGCCCCTGGGCCAGACCTTCCAGGGCGGCACGGTGGGCGAGGTGGTCGAGAGCCGCCATCCCAAATTCGCCGTCGGCGACAAGGTGGTCGGCTTCGGCGGCTGGCAGGAATACGGCGTGGTCGACGCCAACCAGCCCGGCGTGCTGCGCAAGGTCGACACCACGCATGTGCCGCTGTCGCACTACCTGGGCGCGGTGGGCATGCCCGGTGTGACGGCCTGGTACGGCCTGGTCAAGATCATCGCGCCCAAGGCGGGCGAGACGCTGGTCGTCACGGCCGCAAGCGGCGCCGTCGGCAGCGCCTTCGGCGCGCTGGCCAAGGCCCGTGGCTGCCGCGTGGTCGGCATCGCGGGCGGTCCGGACAAGTGCAAGTACGTGACCGACGAGCTGGGCTTCGACGCCTGCATCGACTACCGGCAGCACCCCGACGTCAAGAGCATGAGCGCCGCGCTCAAGGAAGCCTGCCCCGACGGCATCGACGGCTACTTCGAGAACGTGGGCGGCTACATCCTCGACGCCGTGCTGCTGCGCCTGAACGCCTTCGCCCGCATCGCCCTGTGCGGCATGATCGCCGGCTACGACGGCCAGCCGCTGCCCATCCAGAACCCCACGCTGCTGCTGATCAACCGCGTGAAGCTCGAAGGCTTCATCGTCAGCGAGCACATGGAGGTGTGGCCCGAGGCGCTCAAGGAGCTGGGCACGCTGGTGGCCACCGGCAAGCTGCGCCCGCGCGAGTCCGTCGCCGTGGGGCTAGAGAAGGCGCCCGAGGCCTTCCTGGGCCTGCTCAAGGGCAAGAACTTCGGCAAGCAGCTGGTCAAGCTCTTCTGATGCATTGATCCCGACCCGGCCGGAGCGCCGGGCCCCGCAACCGGCACCACGAGGCCAGGAGGCAGGCATGAACCCCTTTGTCACGCACGAAGTCTTCAACCAGCCCGAGCCGCTGGTGGACTACGACCTGTTCGCCACGAACCGTGCGCTGCAGGACGCCCTGCGCTTCAACGCGCCGGGGCTGGAGCTGGCACCGCTGCAGGCGCTGGGCCGCGAGGTGGGCACGGCGCAGATGCACCAGCATGCGCGCCTGGCCAATGTGCACACGCCGGTGCTGCACACGCACGACCGCTTCGGGCGGCGCATCGACGAGGTGGAGTTCCATCCCAGCTACCACGCGCTGATGACGGCCGCCGTGGGCGCGGGGCTGCACGGCACGCCGTGGGCGGAGGCGGGCGATCCGGCATCGGCCGGCGCAGGCCGCTCGCCGCACGTGCAGCGCGCCGCCGGCTTCATGCTCTTCACCGAGCTGGAGCCTTCGATGCTCTGCCCCATCTCCATGACCTATGCGGCCACGCCCGGCCTGCGCGGCCACGCCGCCATCTACGCCGACTGGGCGGCCAAGCTTCAGAGCCGCTGGTACGACCCGCAGTTGGCCGTCTGGCGCGACAAGCCGGGCGTGACCATGGGCATGGGCATGACCGAGAAGCAGGGCGGCTCGGACGTGCGGGCCAACACCACGCAGGCTGTGCGGGACGGCGCCGATGCCTGGGGCGAGCGCTATGAGCTGACCGGCCACAAGTGGTTCTTCTCGGCGCCCATGTGCGATGCGTTCCTGGTGCTGGCGCAGGCGCCGGCCGGGCTGACCTGCTTCTTCCTGCCGCGGGTGCTGCCGGATGGCACGCGCAACGCACTGCGCATCCAGCGCCTGAAGGACAAGCTGGGCAACAAGGCCAATGCCAGTTCCGAGGTCGAGTTCCACGGCGCCACGGCCTGGCTGGTGGGCGAGGAAGGCCGAGGCGTGCCGCAGATCCTCGAGATGGGCACCATGACCCGGCTCGACTGCTCGCTGGGCACCAGCGGCCTGATGCGGCAGGCGCTGGCGCAGGCCCTCAACCACACGGCGCAGCGCAGCGCCTTCGGCCGGCCGCTGATCGAGCAACCGTTGATGAAGAACGTGCTGGCCGACATGGCGCTCGAGAGCGAAGCGGCCGTGGCCCTGTCGATCCGCCTCGCGCGCGCCTTCGACCGCACGCAGGATCCGCGCGAGCGCCTGCTGGCCCGCGTGCTCACGCCCATCGCCAAGTTCTGGATCTGCAAGCGCGGCGCCGCGCTGGCGCAGGAAGCGATGGAATGCCTGGGCGGCAACGGCTACGTGGAGGAGGGCGGCGAAGGCGTACTGGCCCGCATCTACCGCGAGATGCCGGTCAACTCCATCTGGGAGGGCGCCGGCAACATCATGGCCATCGACCTGCTGCGCGCCCTGCGCAAGGGCGACATCGCCGCCGCGCTGGCCGAGGAACTCGCTCCCGCCCGCGGCGCGCATCCCGCGCTCGACCGGCTGATGGACGCCCTGCCCACGCGCGTGGAAGCCATGGCCACCGAGACGCAGGCCCGTCGCCTGGCGCAGGACGTGGCGCTCGCCGTGCAGGCGGCCCTGCTGGTGCAGACGGCACCCGCCGCGGTGCACGAAGCCTTCTGTGCCTCGCGCATCGGTGGCGACTGGGGCCAGACTTTCGGCACACTGGGCGAGGGCGCCGATTTCGATGCCATCCTGGCCCGGGCCATGCCGCGCTGAGCGGGCCCTTCGCCGGGCCGCATCGCCGGTCCGGCCCACCGTTCTTCGCATCCGACCCACGCAGCGGCCTGCGCCGCTGAATCCGGCGCCATGCCGCCGCCTTTTCCGGAGTCTCCATGGCAGACATCATCCTGCACCACTACGCCGCCTCGCCCTTCTCGGAGAAGGTGCGCCTGCTGCTCGGCCACAAGAAGCTGGCCTGGAAATCGGTCATCATCCCCTCGGTCATGCCAAAGCCTGACCTGGTGGCGCTGACCGGCGGCTACCGCCGCACGCCGGTGCTTCAGGTGGGGGCCGACGTGTATTGCGACACTGCTCTCATCGCCGATGTGCTCGAACACCTGCATCCGGAACCCACGCTCTACCCCGAGCCCGAGAAGGGCCTCGCGCGCATCGTGGCGCAGTGGGCCGACAGCACGCTGTTCTGGGCCGCCATGGCCTGGAACCTTCAGCCCAAAGGCGCGGCCGAACTTTTTGCAAACCTCCCGGCCGAAGCGGCAAAGGTCTTCGGCGAGGACCGCGGCAAGATGACCGCCGGCAACATGGCACGCATCAAGCCGGCCGATGCCGCCGCCGCCTACAAGAGCTACCTGCGGCGCCTGTCGGACATGTTGGATGACCGCAGTTACCTGCTGGGCGAGGTGCCCTGCATCGCTGACTTCGCGGCCTACCACCCGCTCTGGTACACCAGCCGCGTCAATGCCGTGAAGTCCATCCTGCAGCTCACGCCGGCGGTGGTCGACTGGATGGACCGCATCAAGGCCATCGGCCATGGCAGCTTCGAGAAGATCAGCTCGGCCGATGCGCTGGCCATCGCCAAGGCCGCCGCACCCAAGACCCTGCTGACCGACAGCACCTTCCAGGACGACCACGGCATCCCGCTGGGCAGCGCGGTGACGATCCGTGCCGAAAGCTTCGGCCTGGAAGAAACCGCCGGTACGCTCGTGGCGGCCACCCGCACGCACTTCACATTGGCGCGCGAGGACGAGCGTGCGGGGTCACTGCACGTGCACTTTCCGCGCACCGGCTACGTGCTCAAGACGGCCAACGCAGGCTGACCGCCACCAGTGCGGCAGGCGCTTGTCTGCCGCCGTCGCCTGCAGGACAGCCATGAGGCACCGCGGGCGCTCCAATCGCTCACACAGCGGCTTTCATCCGCATTCCAGAGACAACGGCAAAAGGACCGACTTCCATGATCCAGGACTTCCACGGCAAGACCGCGGTGCTGACCGGCGCCGCTTCCGGCTTCGGCCTCGAGTGCGCGCGCATCGGCGCGGCGCGCGGCATGAACCTCGTGCTGGTCGACGTGCAGCAGGATGCGCTCGACAAGGCCGAGGCCGAGATGAAGGCCTCCGGCGTGCAGGTGATGGCTCGCAAGGTGGATGTCTCCAGCGCCAGCGAGATGGAGGCGCTGGCCGCGGCGGTGAAGGAGCGCTTCGGCGCGCCGCATTTCGTCTTCAACAACGCGGGCGTTGGCGCCGGCGGCCTGGTGTGGGAGAACACCGTGGCCGACTGGGAGTGGGTGCTGGGCGTGGACCTGTGGGGCGTGGTGCACGGTGTGCGCCTGTTCGTGCCCATGATGCTGGAGGCCGCCGAGAAGGATCCGGCCTACCGCGGCCACATCACCAACACGGCCAGCATGGCCGGGCTGCTGACGCCGCCCAACATGGGCATCTACAACGCCGCCAAGGCCGCGGTGGTGAGCCTGACCGAAACGATGTACCAGGACCTGCGCCTGGTGACCGACCAGGTGGGCGCCAGCCTGCTGTGCCCGTACTTCGTGCCCACCGGCATCACCCACAGCGAGCGCAACCGGCCCGGCGGCTCGCTCGCGCAAGGCCAGCTGACCAAGAGCCAGCTCATCGGCCAGGCGATGACCGAGAAGGCCGTCACCAGCGGCAAGGTCACGGCGGCCGAAGTGGCGCACAAGGTCTTCCAGGCCATCAGCGACAACCAGTTCTATGTCTTCAGCCACACGGGCGCCAAGGCCCTGGGCAACGTGAAGAGCCGCATGGAGAACATCGTCGCCATCCAGAACCCGGCCGATCCCTTCCTGGAGCGGCCGGAGGTGGGGGCGCAGTTGAAGGCGCAACTGCGCGGCGGTTGAGCGGGACTGCCTTCGGCGGAGGGCTCGCTTGCAGGCGAGCAGGGCCGAGGTCGCTGCGCGCGCCTGGCCTCAACCCCGCGGCACGGCTGGCGGTGCCAGTTCGGTGAACTGGCCGTTCCAGTACGGGTAGTAGGGATAGGGTGGCGTTACGGCGCTGGCGGCGTCCAGGCGGGCCATCTGCGCGGCGCTCAACTGCCAGCCGATGGCGCCGAGGTTCTGGCGCAGTTGCGTCGCGTCGCGCGCGCCGATGAGCACGCTGCTCACCGTGGGCCGCTGCAGCAGCCAGTTGATGGCGATCTGCGGCAGGGTGCGGCCGGTCTCCTCGGCCACGCTGTCCATGGCTTCGACGACGCGAAACAGGCGCTCCTCTTGAACCGGCGGTGCGAAGCCGGCTGTCTGGTGCAGACGGCTGCCTTCGGGCAGCGGCTGGCCGCGGCGGATGCGGCCCGTGAGCCGGCCCCAGCCCAGCGGACTCCAGACGATGGCGCCGAGGCCCTGGTCGATGCCCAGCGGCATCAGCTCCCATTCGTAGTCGCGGCCCACCAGCGAGTAGTACGTCTGGTTGGCGACGAAGCGCTCCGTGCCGAGCCGGTCGGCCGCGGCCAGTGCCTTCATCAGCTGCCAGCCCGCGAAGTTGGAGGCGCCGATGCTGCGCACCTTGCCGCTGCGCACCAGGTCGTCCAGCGTGCGCAGCATCTGCTCGACGGACGTGGCGGCGTCGAAGGCATGCAGTTGCAGGATGTCGATGTGTTCGGTGCGCAGGCGGCGCAGCGCGGCGTCCACGCCGTTGATCAGGTGATGGCGCGACCAGCCCCGGTCGTTGGGCCCGGGCCCGGCGGGCAGCGTGAGCTTGGTCGACAGAATGGCCTCGTGCCGCCGGCCCTGCAGCGCCTCGCCCAGCACGCGTTCGGAGGCACCGTCGGAATAGACGTCGGCCGTGTCGAAGAGCGACACGCCGGCCTCCAGGCAGATGGCGATCATCTCGCGGGCCTCGTCCACGTCGGTGCGGCCCCAGGCGCTGAAGAGCGGCCCTTGCCCGCCGAAGGTGCCGGCGCCAAAGCCGAGCACGGGGACGCGGAAGCCGGAGCGGCCAAGCAGTCGGTGTTCCATGGTGGTTTCTCCTGGGATGTGAAGGTCAGGCGTTGCAGCGGCGCGGCGCGGAAGGCGTGTCGGCGGACAGGCGACGACGCTGCATCGCCCGGCTGACCAGCGCCAGCGCCAGCCCGGCCAGCGTGAGCCCGGCGGCTGCGGGACCGAGGCCCTGCAGCCCGGGCCCGTGGTCGATGACAGCGCCGCCCACCCACGCGCCCAGGGCGTTGCCCAGATTGAAGGCGGCGATGTTCAGGCTGGACGCGAGGTTCTGACCCGCGCCGGCCGCCTGCTCCAGCATGCGGGCCTGCAGCGGCGCGGCGGTGGCGAAGGCAGCCACGCCGAGGGCGGCCAGGAAGACCGCCGCCGTCACCCGATGCGGCATGGCGAGCGGGGCCAGCGCCAGCACCACGGCCAGCGCGAGCAGGGTGCCGATCACGGCCGGCATCGGTGCCCGGTCGGCCAGCCGGCCGCCCAGGATGTTGCCCACTGCCAGCCCGCCGCCGAAGACCAGCAGCAGCGGCGACACGGCCGCGACGGAAAGGCCGGTCACCTGCGTCAGCACCGGCTGCACGTAGGTGTAGAAGGCGAACACGCCGCCGAAGCCCAGGATGGTGATGGCCAGGCTCAGCCAGACCTGCGGCCGGGCCAGCACCGACAGCTCCTCGGCCAGCGTGGCGGGCGCCTCGGCCTGCATCTGCCGCGGCCCGAAGCGCATCAGCACCGCGAGCGCGACCACGCCGACCACGGCCACGGCCCAGAACGTGGCGCGCCAGCCCCATTGCAGCCCGATCCAGGCGCCGGCCGGCACGCCCAGCAGCGTGGCGGCTGTGAGGCCGGTGAACATCAGCGCGATGGCCGAGGCCCGGCGCTCCGGCGGCACCAGGCCGGCTGCCACCACGGCGCCGACGCCGAAGAAGGTGCCGTGCGCCAGCGAGGTGAGCACCCGGGCGGCCATCAGCGTGGCGTAGTCCGGCGCCAGGGCGCAGGCGATGTTGCCGGCGGTGAACACGCCCATCAGCGCGATCAGCACCGTGCGCCGGGGCAGCCCACGGGTGACCAGCGTGAGCACGGGCGCGCCCACGGCCACGCCCAGCGCATAGCCGGAAATGAGCAGGCCGGCCGCCGTGATGGACACGCGCAGGTCGGCCGCGACCTGCTGCAGCAGGCCCATGATGACGAATTCGGTGGTGCCGATGCCAAAGGCGCCGGCGGTGAGGGCAAGAAGTGCGAGAGGCATGATGGCCATGACTGTGATCTGATCGCCTCATGATGACTAGGACGCTCTCTGGACAAGCAGCTGTGAAGCCAATTCACAAATCGGCCCCCGCGCGGGTCGAGGTCAACCGCGCCGGCGAACTGGAGGCCTTCGTGCAGGTGGTGGACCGGGGCGGCTTCTCGGCCGCAGCCCGGCACCTGGGCCTGACGCCCTCGGCCATCAGCAAGCTGGTGGCGCGGCTGGAAGCGCGCCTCTCGGTGCAACTGGTGCACCGCTCCACCCGCAAGCTGCAGCTCACGGCCGAAGGGCAGCTCTTCTACGAGCGCGGCCTGCGTGTGCTGGCCGACCTGGACGAGGCCGAGCGCTGCGTGGGCGCCGGCGCGGCACCGCGGGGGCGGGTCAGTATCAACGCCAGCATTCCCTTCGGGCATCGGCTGCTGCTGCCGCTGGTGCCGCGGCTGCTGGAGGCCTATCCGGAGCTGCAGGTGGACGTGTTGCTGACCGACCGCGTGGTCGACCTGATGGAGGAACGCTGCGACATCGCGATCCGCTGGGGCAAGCTGCCGCCTTCGGATCTGGTGGGCCGGCTGCTGGGCCACACGGCGCAGGCCATCGTCGGCTCACCTGACTACCTGGCGCTGCACGGCATGCCCACCACGGTGGAGGAACTCGCGCGCCACAACCGCCTGGGCTCCACCTACCGCCGCAACGTGCCCGACTGGCCGCTGGTCGTCGATGGCCGTGCGGTCGCCATGCCGGTGGTGGGCACCGCCCGCGCCAGCGACGGTGCGGCGCTGCGCTTGCTGGCGCTGGAAGGCGTGGGGCTGGCGCGTCTGTCCATCTATCACGTGCTGCCCGACTTGCGCGCCGGGCGCTTGGTGCCGGTGATGGAGGCCTTCAATCCGCACGAGCTGGAGCCGCTGCATGCCGTCTACCTGGGCCGGCCCGGGCGGCTGCCGGCGCGGGTGCGGGCGGTACTGGACTTCCTGGCGGCGCATGCGGATTTCGAGGGGGCGGACCGGGTGCCGGTGCCTGCGGCCTGAGCGCTGTCTTTGCGCGCAATCCTGGTCACTCGACGCTGTCGCTCTGAGCGGGGCGAAGGGCTTGTGCCCCGGCTTCGACAGGCTCAGCCCGAACGGTTCTTGAACGATCGGCCGGCATTGGCCGCGGCGCGAGGTTTCAGGTTGTCGGCGCAAGCGGCAGATGGGTGCGGGCGCACAGCCCGCGCGGCTGGACCGGCGCCAGCGTCACGCGCCCACCCTGGCGCTCCACGATCTCCTTCACGATCGGCAGGCCCAGGCCGCAGCCGTTGCCCTGGTCGGTGGCGCGCACGAAGCGCTCGAAGACGCGTGGCAGGTCCTCGGGCGCGATGCCCGGGCCGTCGTCGGTGACGCTCAGCACGGCCTCGTCGCCCTCGCGCTGAACATCCACCGTCACGACCGCGCCACGTCCGGCGTAGCGCAGGGCGTTGTCGATCAGGTTGCTGAGGGCCTCGCGCAGCAGCCAGGCATGGCCGACGACGATGAGAGGTGACGCCGCGGCGGGCGCGGCGATTGCGGCGGAGTCCATCGTTTCGTCGGCATTGGCATCGCCATTGCCGGCGGCGTCCGAAGCATTTGCCGCGATCTCATCCACCGGGCTTCCTTCTTCCTCCACGGGCGCAAAGCCCAGGTCGATGCCCTCGCGCAGCGCCCGCGGCACCAGCGTGGCGGTGAGCTCCTGCGCCAGCGCCCGCAGGTCCACCGGCGAGCCCCGGGCTGCGGCGGTGTCGGGCTCGGCGCGCGCCAGGGTGAGCAGCTGGTTGACCAGGTGCGCGCTGCGGTCGGCGCTCTCGTGCACGCGGCGCAGGCGCTCGCGCTGGGCCTCGTCGCCGGCCAGGGCCAGCGCCACTTCGGCCTGCGACTTGAGGCCGGCCAGCGGCGTGCGCATCTGGTGCGCGGCATCGCTGATGAAGCGCTTCTGCTGCGCCAGGTTGTGCTGGACTGCGGCCAGCAGGCCGTTGACTGCCATCACCAGCGCGCGCACCTCGCCCGGCGCGGCGTCGAGGCGGATCGGGGCGAGGTCGGTGGGCGCGCGGCCTTCCACTTCGCGGCGCAGGCGCAGCAGCGGCGCCAGGCCGGCACGGATGCCCAGCCAGATCACCGTGGTCATCAGCAGGATCAGGCCGGCCAGGGGCAGCAGCGTGTCCCAAAGGATGCCCCGCGCCAGTTCCTCGCGGCTGGTGCGGCTGCGCGCCACCTGCACCAGCAGCACCGCGTCGGGGTCGTCGCGGCCGCCCTGGCGCAGGAAGAGGGCGGCCACGCGCAGCGGCTGGCGCGTGCCGACCTCGTCGTTGGCGGGCGGCAGCAGCGCATCGTAGAAGTAGGGCTGACCAATGGGCGGCCGGGCCATCACGGCGGCCGGCGGCAGCGGCAGCTGGTGGTTGCCCAGGATGAAGGCGCCGGGCGGCGTGCTGACCATGTAGTGCAGCCGGTCGTCGGGGTCGGCTTCCAGCACGTCCTGCGCGGCGCGAGGAAAGTCGATCAGCAGGCCGTTGTCCAGCGGGCGCAGCTGGCGGGCGAGGGCGCGCGAGGCCTGCAGCAGGCTCGCGTCCACAGCCGCATTGGTGTAGCGCTCCGCCAGCTGGTAGGCCGCCAATCCGCCGGCCAGCCACAACACCAGCTGGGGCAGCAGCAGCCACAGCAGCAGCTGGCGGCGCAGGGTGGGCGCGAAGCGGCCGGGCGCGGGGGAGGGCGACTCAGCCACGCGCGCCCGCAGTCGGCCCCGGCGCCGGGCTTTCGAGCAGGTAGCCCAGCCCGCGCACCGTGCGGATCACCAGGCCCGGCTTCTCCAGCTTGCGCCGCAGCTTGTGCACGTAGACCTCCACGGCATTGCCCACGGCGGCACTGTCGCCCTCGTCGCCCATCCAGGCACGCACGATCTCGTCCTTGGTCACGACCTCGCCAGCGCGCTCGGCCAGCAGTTCCAGCATGGTCCATTCACGGCCGCTCAGCTCGATGGCCTCGCCGCCCACGGTAGCGCGGCGGTTGTCGCGGTCCAGCAGCATTCCGCCGACCTGCAGGCCGCTGCCGCGCGCGCGGGTGCGGCGCAGCAGGGCATGCAGCCGCGCCTCCAGCTCGGGAAAGTCGAAGGGCTTGGTCACATAGTCGTCGGCGCCGGCCTGCAGGCCGCTCACGCGGTCCTCCAGGCTGTCGCGCGCGGTGAGCACGACGATGGGCAGCAGCGGCTGCTCGGTGCGCACCTTGCGCAGCAGGCTTAGGCCGTCCAGCAGTGGTAGGCCCAGGTCGAGGATGGCGAGGTCGAAGGCATGGCGGCCCAGCAGGTATTCGGCCACGGCGCCGTTGGGCGCGTGCTCCACCGCGAAGCCGGCGCCCTTCAGCTGGGCCGCCAGTCCGTCGGCCAGCAGGGCGTCGTCTTCGGCAAGCAGGATGTGCATGGCGACTAGATTAACGAAGCAGGGCCGCTTCGGCCTCGGGTTTAACCTTAGATTAATAAATTAAAGAGACTTTAATAATCCGGCCGCGGCGACGACGCCGACCACTCAACGGCCCCGCGGGGCGACTTAAGGAGACCTGGCCATGCGCAACCATCCGACTGCTTCCATCACCCGCACCGCCGCCGCGGCCGCATTGCTGGCGCTGGCCGGTGCCGCCCAGGCCGGCGAGGTCGAGGTGCTGCACTACTGGACCAGCGGCGGCGAGGCCAAGGCCGCGGCCGCGCTCAAGGCCACGCTGCAGGCCAAGGGCGACACCTGGAAGGACTTCGCGGTGGCCGGCGGGGGTGGCGATTCGGCCATGACGGTGCTGAAGTCACGCGTGGTGTCGGGCAACGCACCCTCGGCCGCCCAGATCAAGGGCCCGGCCATCCAGGAATGGGCGCGAGAAGGCGTGCTGACCAGCATCGACGGCGTGGCCAAGGCCAACAAGTGGGACGCCGCGCTGCCGCCCACCGTGGCCGCCATCATGAAATACAAGGGCAACTACGTGGCCGCGCCGGTCAACGTGCACCGCGTGAACTGGCTGTGGATCAATCCCGAGGCGCTGAAGAAGGCGAAGGCCAAGGCGCCCACCACCTGGGACGAGTTCTTCGCCACCGCCGACGCGCTGCAGAAGGCCGGCATCACGCCCGTGGCCCACGGCGGACAGCCCTGGCAGGACTTCACCACCTTCGAGACGGTGGTGCTGGGCGTGGGCGGCGCCGACTTCTACCGCAAGGCGCTGGTGCAACTGGACCAGGAGGCGCTCAAGAGCCCCACCATGATCAAGGCCGCCGAGACCTTCAAGCGCATCAAGCCGTACACCGACAAGGCCGCATCCGGCCGCGACTGGAACCTGGCCACCGCGATG
Organism: Pseudacidovorax sp. 1753; assembly: GCF_040544975.1. Taxonomy (NCBI): domain Bacteria; kingdom Pseudomonadati; phylum Pseudomonadota; class Betaproteobacteria; order Burkholderiales; family Comamonadaceae; genus Pseudacidovorax; species Pseudacidovorax sp. 1753. Next base: position 41,638 of record NZ_JBEPKY010000020.1, read on the forward strand.
GTCATCAAGGGGGAGGCCGGCATGCAGTTCATGGGCGACTGGGCCAAGGGCGAATTCGTGGCCGCGGGCAAGAAGCCGGGCACCGACTTCCTGTGCATGGCCGCGCCGGGCACCGCGCAGGCCTTCACCTTCAACATCGATTCCTTCGCCATGTTCAAGGTCAAGGGCGACGACCGCATCAAGGCCCAGAACGACCTGGCCGAGGCCATCATGTCGCCCGCCTTCCAGGAGACCTTCAGCCTGGCCAAGGGCTCGATCCCGGTGCGGCTGGACGTGCCCATGGACAAGTTCGACGACTGCGCCAAGCTCTCGGCCAAGGACTTCGCGGCCACCGCCAAGTCGGGCGCCCTGGTGCCCAGCGCGGCGCACAGCATGGCGGTGCCCTCGGCCGTAGAAGGCGCCTTGAAGGACGCCGTGAGCCAGTACTGGAACAGCGACAAGATGAGCGCGCAGGACGCCGTTGCCAAGATCGCGGCCGCGGCCAAGGCCCGCTGAGAGGCATCCGCACGCCTGAATGAAGGGCAAGGCCTCCGGGCGCCGCGCGCGCCGGGGCCTGCCGCGCAATCGACCGACCAGGGAGCCCCCATGTCCGCGCCTTCCCGCCTGCCCACGCCCTGGCTGCCCAAGCTGGTCATCGCGCCCAGCTTTGTGCTGGCTTTCCTGTTCATCTACGGGCTGATCGCCTGGAACGGCTACCTGTCGGTGTCGGAGTCGCGGCTGCTGCCCAACTACGACTTCGCCGGGCTCGACCACTACCTCACGCTGTGGGAGAACGAGCGCTTCCGCGTCGCGATGACGAACATGCTGATCTTCGGCGTGCTCTTCATCGGCGGCAGCACGTTGCTGGGCCTGTTGCTGGCCATCCTGCTCGACCAGAAGATCCGCGCCGAGGGCGTGCTGCGCACGGTGTACCTGTACCCCATGGCCATCTCGGCCATCGTCACCGGCACGGCCTGGAAGTGGATGCTCAACCCGGGAATGGGCCTGGAGCACCTGATGCAGTCCTGGGGCTTCGCGGGCTTCAGCTTCGACTGGCTGGTCGACCCTGACCGCGCCATCTACTGCGTGGTGATCGCGGGCGTGTGGCAGAGCGCAGGCTTCGTCATGGCGCTCTTCCTGGCGGCGCTGCGCGGCATCGACGACGCCATCATCAAGGCGGCGCAGGTGGACGGCGCCAGCCTGCCGCGCATCTACTGGCGCATCATCATTCCCAGCCTGCGGCCGGTGTTCTTCAGCACCGTGCTGGTGGTCAGCCACCTGGCCATCAAGAGCTTCGACCTGGTGATGGCGCTCACCGCCGGCGGCCCCGGCTTCGCCACCGACCTGCCGGCCACCTTCATGTACGCCATGGCCTTCACCCGCGGGCAGATCGGCCTGGGTGCGGCCAGCGCCACCGTGATGCTGGCCACCGTGGCGGCGGTGGTGGTGCCGTACCTGTACTCCGAACTGCGGACCAAGAAGGCTTGATGACCATGCGCGTCGTTCACCGCACGATCCTCTGGACGCTGCTGCTGCTCTTCGCGGCCTACTTCCTGGCGCCGCTGTACGTCATGCTGGTCACCTCCTTCAAGGACATGGACCAGGTGCGGGCCACCAGCATGGTGGCCCTGCCCACGCAGCCCACCTTCGAGGCCTGGACCAAGGCCTGGAGCGCCGCCTGCACCGGCACCGACTGCCGCGGCCTGCAGCCCTTCTTCATGAACTCGGTGCTGATGGTGGTGCCGGCCGTGGCGATCTCCACGCTGCTGGGTGCGCTCAACGGCTACGTGCTGGCGCAGTGGCGCTTCCGCGGCAGCGAGACGATGTTCGCGCTGATGCTCTTCGGCGTGTTCATGCCCATGCAGGTGGTGCTGCTTCCCATGAGCCAGGTGCTGGGCTGGCTGGGCATCGCCAGTTCCATCTGGGGCCTGATCCTCATGCACCTGCTGGCCGGGCTCCCGACCACCACGCTGTTCTTCCGCAACTACTACGTGGGCCTGCCGCCCGAGCTGGTCAAGGCGGCCATGCTCGACGGTGCCAGCTTCTGGCAGATCTTCCGGCGCATCGTTCTGCCGCTGTCGGTGCCCATCCTGGTGGTGACGGTGATCTGGCAGTTCACCGCCATCTGGAACGACTTCCTCTACGGCGTGGTGTTCTCCGGCGCCGACAGCAAGCCCATCACGGTGGGCCTGAACAACCTGGCCAACACCACCAGCTCGGTCAAGGAATACAACGTGGACATGGCCGCGGCGCTGATCGCCGCGCTGCCGACCCTCTTCGTCTACGTGGTGGCGGGCAAGTACTTTGTGCGCGGGCTGACGGCCGGCGCGGTGAAGGGATGAACACCATGGGCGCACTCGGCATCCGCCAGCTCCACAAGACCTACGCGGGCAACACCCACATCCTCAAGGGCATCGACCTGGAGATCGAGGCCGGCGAGTTCCTGATCCTGGTCGGCCCTTCGGGCTGCGGCAAGTCCACGCTGCTGTCGATCATCGCGGGCCTGGACGCGCCGACCTCCGGCTCGGTGCACATCGGCGAGCGCGAGGTCACGAACCTGCCCAGCAAGGACCGCGACATCGCCATGGTGTTCCAAAGCTATGCGCTGTACCCCAACATGACGGTGGCGCAGAACATCGCCTTCGGCCTGGAGTTGCGCAAGGTGCCCAAGGCCGAGCGCGAGGCCACCGTACAGCGCGTGGCGCAGATGCTGCAGCTGGAGGCGCTGCTGGGCCGCAAGCCCGGCCAGCTCTCGGGCGGCCAGCGCCAGCGCGTCGCCATGGGCCGGGCGCTGGCGCGCGACCCGGCGCTCTTCCTCTTCGACGAGCCGCTGTCCAACCTGGACGCCAAGCTGCGGGTGGAGATGCGGGCCGAGATCAAGCGTCTGCACCAGCGCACGAAGACCACCACCGTCTACGTCACGCACGACCAGGTCGAGGCCATGACGCTGGGCGACCGCATCGCGGTGATGAAGGACGGCATCGTGCAGCAGTTCGGCACGCCCGAGCAGATCTACGGCAGCCCGGCCAATCGCTTCGTGGCGGAGTTCATCGGCTCGCCCGCTATGAACTTCATCGATGCCGCGACGGGCGCCGAAGGCGGGGTGGAGGCGGGCGGGCTGGTCATGCCCTGCGACCCGTCGCGCCACCCGGCGCTGGCAACGCAGCCGGCCGGCACGCGGCTGCTCTATGGCCTGCGGCCCGAGAACGTCGTCTTCGCCGATGCCGGCCTGGAGGGCGTGCTGGAGCTGATCGAGCCGACCGGTCCCGAGACCTATGCCGAGGTGGCCACGCCGCTGGGCCTGCTGACCGTGCGCGTGCCCGGCACGCTGCGCGCCCGCGTGGGCGAGGCGGTGCACCTGCAATGGGGCGCGGAAAGCGTGCACCTGTTCGACGCCGAGGGCGCGCGACGGCTCTGAGGCGGCGGCTGCGGCGGGCAGGGAAGGGCGCCGCCTCCAGCCCTGTCCGTCATCTGGCTGGACAGGCTTGCCGCTGGCGCCTGGCCCCGGTCTGGCCCAATTCCCGTGACAGCCCGGGGCCGCAGCCGGGTCGACGGGCAGCCTCGTGCCCAAGCCGGGAGAATGCGCCGCCTATGTCTTCGTCTCCCCGGTTCCTCCGCATCGCCGTCGTCCTCGGCCTGCTCTCGGCCATCGGCCCCTTCGCCATCGACATGTACCTCCCGGCGCTGCCGGCCATCGGCCAACAGCTGGGCACCGACTTCGGCACTGCGCAGCTGAGCCTGACGGTGTTCTTCATCTCCATCGGCATCGGCCAGTTGCTCTACGGCCCGGTGTCGGACATGGTGGGCCGGCGGCCGCCCATGTTCTTCGGCATGGCGCTGTTCGCGCTGGCCAGCGTGGGCTGCGCGCTGGCCACCGACATCCACACGCTGATCGTGCTGCGCTTCGTCCAGGGCCTGGGCGCGGCGGCGGGCATGGCGATCCCGCGCGCCGTGGTGCGCGACCTGCACACCGGGCCCGATGCGGCGCGGCTGATGTCGCTGCTGATGCTGGTGTTCAGCGTCTCGCCCATCCTGGCGCCTCTGGCCGGCAGCGGCGTGATCGCGGTGGCGGGCTGGCGTGCCGTCTTCTGGGCCATCGCCGTGGCTGCGGTGGCCGGGCTGGCGCTGCTGGCCTTCAGCCTGGAAGAAACGCGGCCGCCCTCGGCCCGCGTGGAAAGCAGCCTCGGCAGCGCCCTGCGCGCCTACGGCCGGCTGCTGCTGGACGCGCACTTCCTCGGCTTGGTCTTCATCGGCGGCTTCGCGATGATGGGTTTCTTCATCTACCTGTCGACGTCCTCTTTCGTGATGATCGGCCACTACGGCCTCACGCCCACGCAGTACAGCATCGCCTTCGGCGTGAACGCGGCGGCCTTTTTCGGCGCGGCGCAGCTCAACGGCCGGCTGTCGGCCCGCTTCGGCCTGGTGCCGCTGGTGCGCGTGGGCGTGCTGGGCGCCAGCGTCGCCATCAGCCTGATGCTGGCGCACTACCTGACGGGCGGCGATTCATTGGCGGTGCTGATCGGCCTGTACTTCGTGGCCAGCGCCTTCATGGGGCTGGTGATTCCGACCACCGCGGTGCTGGCGCTGGAGAACCACGGCGCCATCGCCGGCACGGCGGCGGCCCTGATGGGCACCTTGCAGATGCTGGGCGGCGCGGTGGGCATGGCGGTGGTCAGCCTGTTCAACGACGGCCGGCCGCTGCCGATGGTGCTGGGCATGGCGGCGGGGCTGTACCTGTCGCTGACGCTCACGCTGGTGACGCTGGGCGTGCGCGGCCGACGGCTGCCATCGCCGGCTTGATCGCCTGAACCGGAGCCTGGGATGACCGGCCTCGTCGTCTTCGACACCGCCATCGGCCATTGCGGCCTGGCCTGGGGCGAGGCCGGCCTGCGCAGCGTGCTGCTGCCCGAGGTCGACGGCAGCGTCAGCGGCGTGCGGGCCCACCTGCTGCGGCGCTGCCCGGACGCGTCGTATGCCGTGCCGCCCCCCGACTGGGTGTTGAAGGCCATCGACGGCATCCGCGCCCTGCTGGCGGGCGAGCCGCGCGACCTGTGCGAGCTGCCGCTGGACGAGCGCGGCGTGCCGGATTTCCACCGTCGCGTCTATGCGCTGGCGCGACAGATCCCGCCTGGCCAGACCCGCACCTACGGCGAACTGGCCGAGGCGCTGGGCGGCAAGGGCAGGGCGCGGGCGGTGGGCCAGGCCCTGGGCCACAACCCCTTCGCGCCGGTCGTGCCCTGCCACCGCATCCTGGGCGCGGACGGCCGGCCGGGCGGCTTCTCGGCGCCCGGCGGGGCGCTGCTCAAGCTGCGGATGCTGGCCATCGAGGGTGCCCGGCCCTCGGGCAGCGAGCCGCTCTTCGACGAACGCTGAGCTTCCTGCATTGCCGAGCGCGCACCACCCCGGCGCGCACTCGGCCATCGACCCGCGGGCGCGCACCGTGGCGGCGCGCGGCGCAGAATCGCCGGATGCCGACGCCCTCCCTTTGCCCGCCGCCTGACATCGTCTCCACGCATCCCGATCTGGCGGCACGGAGCGGCGCATGACCCCGGCGGCGACCGAGGGCCCGGCCTACGACGGCCTGCCGCAACCGCAGCGCGGCCGCGCGATGGCCGTGATCATCGTGGCCATGATCGTGTCGGTGCTCGACGGCACCATCCTCAATCTGGCGCTGCCTGGCATCGCCCGGTCGCTCAACGCCAGCCCGGCCCATGCGGTGTGGGTGGTCAACGCCTACCAGATCGCCACGCTGGTGCTGCTGCTGCCGCTGGCGCGGCTGGGCGAGCAGATCGGCTTCCGCCGCGTCTATATGGCTGGCATGGCGCTCTTCACGGTGGCCTCGCTGGGCGCGCTGATGTCCAGCAGCCTGGGCTGGCTGATTGCGGCGCGCGCCGTCCAGGGGGTGGGTGCGGCCGGGCTGATGAGCGTGAACGCGGCGCTGGTGCGCCTGACCTATCCGCGCAGCCAGCTCGGCAAGGGCATGGCCATCAACTCGATGGTGGTGGCCGCCTCGTCGGTGGCCGGCCCGTCGGTGGCGGCCGCGGTGCTGGCGGTGGCCGATTGGCCCTGGCTCTTCGCCATCAACATCCCGCTGGGTGTGGCGGTGCTGTGGCTGGGCTGGCGGGCGCTGCCGGCCAACGTCGGCCCGGCGCTGGGCGACCGCATGCGGGTGCTCGACGTGCTGCTCAACATCGGCATGTTCTCCCTCTTCTTCCTGGGGGTGGACCGCCTGGGCGTGCAGGAAGGCCAGACGGGCGGGCGCCTCGACGGCTGGCTGTGGCTGGCTGGCGGCCTGCTGCTCGGCGCGGTCTACATCCGGCGCCAGTGGTCGATGCGGGTGCCGCTGTTCCCGGTGGACCTGCTGCGCATTCCGGTCTTCGCGCTGTCCATGGGCACCTCCGTCAGTGCCTTCGCGGCGCAGATGCTGGCCTACATCGCGCTGCCCTTCCTGCTGCTCGACGCCTTCGGCCGCACGCATGTGCAGGCCGGCCTGCTGCTGACCGCGTGGCCGCTGGCCATCGTGGCCACCGCGCCCATCGCGGGCCGCCTGATCGGGCGCGTGCCCGACGGGCTGCTGGGCGGCATTGGCCTGGGCTTGCTGGCCGTCGGCCTGTCGCTGCTGGCCCTGCTGCCCGATGCGCCCACCAACGGCGACATCGCCTGGCGCATGGCCCTGTGCGGCGTGGGTTTCGGGCTCTTCCAATCGCCCAACAACCACACCATCGTGACTGCGCCGCCGCCGCACCGCAGTGGCGCCGCCAGCGGCATGCTGGGTACGGCGCGTCTGACGGGGCAGACCGTGGGCGCGGTGGTGCTCGCCACCATCTTCAGCGTGTGGGACCCGCACCTGCGCACGGGTCCCGAGGTGGCGCTGGGCGTGGCGGCCGCCTTTGCGGCGGTGTCGGGCGTGTGCAGTTCGCTGCGGCTGAAGACGGCGGAAGGTCACGCCACCGCCTGACGAAGGAGCCGGCGTTGCGCGTGGTCGGGACGCATGAGTGAGTGGCCGGAAGACCCGGCCATCCGCGGATGGGTTTTCAGACCATCCGCCGGATCTTCTTGTGCCGCCACACGCCGCGGTAGTACGCCGTCTGCATCAGCAGCATGGCGCAGAAGCCCAGGGGGTAGGCCATCCAGATGCCCTTGAGCCCGAAGCGGTGGCTCATCCACCAGGCGGCGGGCACCTCCACCAGCAGCACGGCGCCGATGGTGATGGCGGTGGGCACCAGCACCGAACCGCTGGCGCGCATCACGCCGGCCAGCGCCGAGCCCATGCCGAAGACCACCAGGCTCCACAGCATGATGTGCAGCAGCTGCTGCGCCACCTCGATCACCGCCGGGTCGGTGATGAACAGGCCCATCAACGGCCGCGAGGCCAGGTAGGCCAGCAGCACCAGCCCGCCGGTCAGCGCCAGGTTCATGCCCAGCGCCGTGGCCGTGATGCGGCCCAGCTGATCGGCCTTGCCGGCGCCGATGGCCTGCGCCCCCAGCACCGAGGCCGTGATGGCGATGGAGATGGCCGGGAACTGCACATAGGCGATGACCTGGTTGACCGCGCCATAGGCCGCCGTCGCGGCCGAGCCGAAGCCGTTGACCAGCGACAGCAGCACCACCGCCGCCAGCGAGACCACGATCATCTGCACGCCCGTGGGCACGCCCACCTTGAGCACCGCGCGCAGCAACTGCCAGTCGATGCGCAGGTGCCGCAGCAGGACCCGGTTGGGTGCCAGCGGGCTGCCGCGTCGGCGCAGGTGCAGGCCCATCCACAGGCTGGCGAGCACGAAGCCCACCACCGTGGCCCAGGCCGCGCTCGCCACACCCAGCTGCGGCAGGCCCAGCCAGCCGCGGATCAGGGCGGGGGTGAGCAGCAGGCCGGTGGCCGTGGAAATGGCCAGCGTGTAGAGGGGCGTCATGGTGTCGCCCACGCCGCGCAGCATGGCCGTGGAAAGCAGGTAGACGAACAGCCCCGGCATCGCGATCAGGATGATGCGGGCATAGGCGGTGGCGTCGGGCAGGATGTCCGGCGGCGTGCCCAGCGCATGCAGCAGCGGCTGTGTGAACAGGCCGCCGAAGACCGCCACCAGCAGCCCGAACACCAGCACCACCGACAGCGCGGTGCCCGCCACGGCCCGTGCCCGCTCGGGCTCGGCCGCGCCCCAGGCCTGGCCGATCAGCACCGAGGCGCCCGCGCCCAGGCCGATGGTGAAGGCGATGAAGAAGAACATCACCGGGAAGAAGCCCGAGACGGCGGCAAGCGCATGCACGCCCAGCATCTGTCCCAGGTAGATGTTGTTGATCGTGCCCGATGCCGACTGCAGCACGTTGGACAGCAGCATGGGCAGCAGGAAGAAGAGGAAGGTCTTCCAGAGCTGACGGTTGGCGGGAGCGCCGTTCGGAGCGGCCGGGCCCGCGCTCATGCGGTCTGCTCCGGCGTGGTGGCCCAGCTGTTCGCCGACAGGTGGCGGGCGTATCGGGCGACGTCCTCCGGCCAGTCGCGGGTCTGCTCGGCGAAGCGCGCCGGATCGCCGGCGAAGAGGGCGCGCGCGGCTTCCTCGAAGCCGGGCAGGGCGCTCGCGACGGTGCTCAGGAAACGGTAGGTCGATTCGCGCGAGGCGCGCACCGCGTCGCGGTCCGCGTAGACGCGGCGGGCGTCGTCCACCAGGCGGCGCAGCGCCACCGAGGCGCCGCCCGGCTGGCGACTGAGCCATTCCCAGTGACGCGGCAGCAGCGTGACTTCGCGTGCCACCACGCCAAGCCGCGGCCGGCCCACGCCACGGGCGTGGCGGGTGCTGCCGGCGATGTCGGCCTCCGCGGGGCAGGGCGTGCCGCAGCCGGGGGCCGCCTCCAGCTCCACCCGTTCGCCGCTCTGGTCGTCGAACACGATGGCGGGCGGGTTGTCCTGTCGGCGGCGCAATTCGGCGAGCACCGACTCGCGCGGACCGTGGGCGATCTGCTGGTAGCCGAGAAAAGCCGTCAGCTGCGGCGCACTGGGAGCATCCATGATGCGCCGAATATTACCCGGCTGAAATCGAGTATGCAATGTGCCCGGGTAAAAATAGGGCGAGCCACCGTCCTACAGCAGGACTGGCCGGCGGATGCCGTGGGCTGGTGCGCCTGCCGCCCCGCTGACTTCACGGGGTGTTGGCAGAATGCCCGCCGATGAATGTGGTGCCCGACGTGACGGTATGCGAAGGATGCGACGCGGTGTTCCGCGCGCCGCGGCTTCGTCCCCGGGAGATCGCGCACTGCCCCCGCTGCGGCACCGAGCTGGCGCGCCACCCTGGCCAGCAGCGCGAGCGCCTGCTGCCGCTGACGCTGGCCAGCCTCATCCTCTTCACCATCGCCAATCTCTTTCCCATCGTCGAGATCGAACTCCAGGGCCGTACGAGCCAGACCACGCTGGCCGGTGCGGTGGTGGTGCTGGCCGGAGAAGGCATGTCGCCCGTCGCATTGCTGGTGCTGGCGACGACGCTGATCTTTCCGCTGGCGCAGTTGTGCATCCTGTTCTATCTGCAGGTTGCGCCGCGGGTGTGGAAGGCCGGGCAGGCCGATGGCGATGCGGCGGCTGCGCCATCGCAGCGCCCCCCCGGCTTTGCCGTGCTGGTGAGGGCACTGCAGTCGCTGCGGCCCTGGGGCATGGTCGAGGTCTTCCTGCTCGGTGTGCTGGTGGCCATCGTCAAGCTCTTCGGCATGGCGACGGTGGTGCTCGGCCCCGCGCTGTGGGCCTTCGTCGGCCTGACGGTGCTGCTGACCACGCTGTTGTCCTTCGATCCGCGCAGCTTCTGGGAAATGGCCTTCGAGCGCGAAGCCGCCGCCGGGGGCGCGCCTTGAGGAGCCGGACCCGCGCCACGCGCGAGCGCCTGGCGCGGCTCGCGGGCCAGGCCACGCCGCACCTGCCGGTGGAAGAGGGCGGCGGCGCGATCGTCACCGCGCACGACGCCTGCCTGCTGGACTGCCACCGCTGCGGCACCGTGTGGGAAGGCGCCCAGCCGGGTGAGCACTGCGGCCGCTGCGGCACACGCCTGCGCGCCCGCAAGCCCGACAGCCTGCGGCGCACCTGGGCGTACCTGCTTGCCGCGGTGGTGCTGTACCTGCCCGCCAACCTGCTACCCGTGATGATCACCAAGAGCCTGCTCGGCACGCAGCAGGACACCATCCTGAGCGGGATCATCTTCTTCTGGATCTCGGGCTCCTACGGGCTCGCGGCGCTGATCTTCACGGCCAGCTTCCTGGTGCCGCTGTTCAAGCTGGCGGCGCTGGCCGTGCTGGTCGTCACCACGCAGCGCCGCAGCCGCTGGCGCCAGCGCGAGCGCGCGCGGCTCTACCAGGTGCTGGAGTTCATCGGCCGCTGGTCGATGCTCGACGTGTTCGTGGTCTCGTTGCTGGCGGGGCTGGTGCGCATCCAGGGCTTCGCCGTGGTGCAGGCTGGCGTGGGGATTGCTGCCTTCGGTGCCGTGGTCGTGCTGACCATGCTCGCCTCGCTGAGCTTCGACCCGCGGCTGATCTGGGACGCCGGCATGCCCGACGACGAAGAGGCTGCCGATCAGGTCGGCCGAAGTGCGCCCGCGAGGGCATAGGAGAGTGAATGAGTGAACCCGGGCCTCGCGAAGGCCAGACCCCTGCCGATGCCGGCGCGCCCGCCGCGCCGCCTGCGTTGGCACGCCCCCGCGTTGTACGCCGCCGCGACTGGGTGCCCTCGCTGATCTGGCTGATCCCCATCGTCGCGGCCATGGTGGGCATCACGCTGGTCGCCAAGGTGCTCTGGAACCGCGGGCCCGAGATCGTCATCACCTTCAAGACTGCCGAGGGCCTGGAGGCCGGCAAGACGGCCGTGAAATACAAGGACGTGCAGATCGGCACCGTGCACAACATCCGCCTGGCGCGCGACCGCTCGCATGTGCGCGTGACGGTCGAGCTGGACAAGAACGCCGCCGAGGGCTTCACCGCCAAGGACGCGCGCTACTGGGTGGTGCGGCCACGCTTCGACACCTCGGGCGTCTCGGGCCTCAACACGCTGCTCTCGGGCGCCTACATCGGCGCGGATGCGGGTGCCGAGGAAGAAACCGCCAGCGAGTTCGCCGGCCTGGAGCAGCCGCCGATCATCACGCGCGACGCCAGCGGCCGGCAGTTCCAGCTGCATTCGCGCGATGCGGGTTCGCTCGACATCGGTTCGCCGGTGTACTTCCGACGCGTGCGGGTGGGGCAGGTGGCGTCGGTGGAACTCGACGGCGATGGCCGCGGCGTGGCGCTGCGTGTCTTCATCGATGCGCCCTACGACCGCTTCGTCGGCGCCAACACACGCTTCTGGCATGCCAGCGGCCTGCAGGTGCAGGCGGGCGCCAGCGGATTCGAGGTGCGCACCCAGTCCCTGGCCTCGATCGTGCTGGGCGGCATCGCCTTCGCCGCGCCTGACGACGTGCGCGGCCCGCAGGCCGACGAGAACACGGTCTTCGGTCTGGCCGACGACGAAGCCACGGCCATGAAGCCGCCGGACGGGCCGCCGCAGACGCTGCTCATGTACTTCAACCAGTCGCTGCGCGGCCTGGCGCCCGGCGCGCCGGTGGACTTCCGTGGCGTGATCATTGGCGAGGTCAAGTCCATCGGCGTGCAGTTCGACCGCAATGAGCGGGAGTTCCTGATGCCGGTGGTGGTCACGGTCTACCCCGACCGTCTGCGTCGCTCCGACACGCGCGATGGCAAGCAGGCGCCCTTGCCGGTGGAGCCGCGATTCACGCAGCAGGAGCGCACGCGCTTCCTCATCAGCCGCGGCCTGCGTGCGCAGCTGCGTACCGGCAACCTGCTGACGGGCCAGCTCTATGTGGCGCTGGACTTCTTCCCCAAGGAGAAGCCGGTCAAGGTCGACACCAATCAAGATCCGATCCAGATCCCCACGGTGGCCGGCAGCTTCGACGAGCTGCAGGAGCAGCTGCAGGAGATCGCGACCAAGGTCAACAAGATCCCCTTCCAGGAGATCGCGGGCGACCTGCGCAAGACCCTCGCCACGCTCGACAAGACGCTGGGCAGCGCCGAGGCCACCGTCACGCGCATCAACAACGACGTGACACCCGAGATCGCCGCCGCCGTCAAGGACGCGCGCAAGACCATCGACGCCGCCACCCGCACGCTGTCGGAGGACGCACCGGTGCAGCAGGACCTGCGCGCGACGCTGCAGGAACTGACGCGCGCGGCCGGCTCGGTGCGCGTGCTGACGGACTACCTGGAGCGCCACCCCGAATCGCTGCTGCGCGGCAAACCCGAGGACAAGAAGCGATGAGCCGCTTTGCAACACGACGCATCGGCGCGACCGCCGCCCTGGCGCTTGCCGTGGCCGTCCTCGGAGGTTGTGCCTCCGAGCCCGACCGCTACTACACGCTGGCAGAGCCGGCCGCGCCCCAGCCGCTGGTGGCGCCGCCGGCCGGCGGCCTGGCCATCGAGATGGCGCCGCTGGCCGTGCCGGAGCGCCTGGCGCGGCCGCAGATGGTGGTGCGCGGCCCGGCCGGCGCCGAAGTGCAGGTGCTGGAGCAGAGCCGCTGGGCGGCCTCCTTCGAGCAGGAACTGCGCGACGCGCTCGCTGCCGGCGTGGCGGCGCGCCTCGGCGCCACCGATGCGACCCGCGGACCGGGCGTGGCCGGAGTCTTGCCCTGGCGGATCGCGGTGCAGGTCCAGCGCTTCGATGCCACGCAGGGCGCGCAGGTCGAGGCGGCCCTGAGCTGGACGGTGCGCCGCGCCGACAGCAGCCAGCGCAGCACCTGCAGCTGGCGCGGCAGCGAAGCGGCGCCGGGCGGCATCGACGGCGTGGCGCAGGCGGGCCAGCGCATCGTGTCCAAGGTGTCCGACGCCATCGCCCGGCACATCGCGGCCCTGCAGGCGGGTCAGCCGGCGGCGTGCCCGGCGGCGCCGGGCTGATCGCCCGGTCTCCCAGGCGCCCATGCGATCAGGCGGCGAGGGAGTGAGACCGTCAGGCGGTCAGGACGTCTCGCCCAGCACCGCGTCCACCAGCGCCTGCACCGACAGCGGGGCGCTGCCCTCGGCCTTGTTGTTGATGGTCACGTAGGCCGCATGGCCGGCGCCGGTGGTGCCCGCGATCACGCGGGCCAGCAGGCCGCGGGTATGCGGATCGGGATCGACCAGGCGGTTGAAGGGCTCGTACAGGCCCTTGGCCTCCTCGTAGCCGTAGGCGCCGTGCAGGCGGTTGAGGTTCCACCGGCAGACCAGCGGGCCGGGCCACAGGGCGCGCAGGAGTGGCAACTGGTCCTCGATGGGCGGCAGCTTCGGATGCAGGCCCAGGCAGTAGGTGGCGCCGCGGGCCTTGAGCACGCGTGCGAAGTCGGGCGTCAGGAACTCGGGGTTGCGCACTTCCACGGCCACCACCGCGTCCGGCGCGGCGGGCTGAAGCGGGGGCAGGGCGGCCAGCATGGCGTCGAGCCGCGCGAGCACCTCGGGCATGTGCGCCAGCATCGTGCCCGGCAGGGGGCTGAGCTGGAAGACCAGCGCACCCAGCTTGGTGCCGAGGCCCTGCAGGGCCGGCTCCACGAAGTCCTGCACCGCCAGTTGGGGGTTGAGGAAGGCCGGGTTGGGGCGCTGGCCCCGGCCATCCTCGGCGCGCACCAGGGCATCGCTGACAGCCGATGGCGCCTTGACCACGAAGCGGAAGTCCTCCGGCACCTGCGCCGCATAGGCGGCGAACTGCGAGGCGGTGAGCGCGCGGTAGAAGTTGCGATCCAGGCTCACGGTGCGCAGCAGCGGATGCTGCGCATAGGCCGCAAGGCCGTGGCGCGACAGCACCGAGCCTTCGTAGTCGCCATTCCACACCAGGCCGGCCCAGCCCGGGAAATGCCAGGAAGAGCTGCCCAGGCGCAGCAACGGCGGCAGGCGCACGGCCTGATCGCGCAGGCGCTCGTCGACATCGGCCGGCTCCACCTTGGGCACGCCGGCCTTGGCACGGCGCTTGGGCGGGGCCGCCTCGTCCGCGGCTGACGGCGCGGCGGTTGACCCCACGTCGGCCGGTGCCGGGCGCGGGGGCGCGGGAAGGGGAAGGTCGTCGCCGAAAAGTGAGTCCTGCATGCGAAGAGAGAGGGCGGGTGCGGGGCTCGGGCATGGCAGGCGGGACAATCGCCCGCTTCGCCTTTCAAGGTCCGCCATGTACCTGCCCGCCCATTTTGACGCCGAGGATCCCGCGCTCGCCGAGCAGCTGATGCGCGAGCATCCCTTCGCCAGCCTCGTGACCAACGACGACGACGGCTTTCCCTTCGTCACCCACCTGCCGCTGGTGCTGGTGTCGAAGGGGCGGGGCGAGTGGACGCTGCTGGGCCACGTGGCGCGCGCCAATCCGCAGTGGAAGCAGCTGCAGGCGCGGCCCGAGGCGCTGGTGGTCTTCCTGGGGCCGCACGGCTACGTCTCGCCGACGGTCTACCCGGACCGCCAGCGGGTGCCGACCTGGAACTACGTCGCCGTCCATTGCCGTGTGCGCGCCACCCTGCTGCCGGAGGCCGGCACGAAGGACGCCCTGCTCAAGCAACTCATCGGCCAGCACGAGCCGCCCTATGCACAGCAATGGCGCGATCTGGGCGAGGACTACCAGCGCCGCATGCTGGCCGGCATCGTCGCCTTCGAGCTGAAGGTCGTCGGCTGGCAATGCAAGCTCAAGCTCAACCAGCATCGGCCCGAAGCCCATGCGGCGATGCGGCGCCTGCATGCCGCGCAGGGCGGCGAGGCCGCGGGGCTGGAGGCCTGGATGGACCGGGCCGGCGTCGGACGCTGATGCCGATGGTCGAGCCGCTGTCCCAGACCTCAGCCGGGCTGCCCGCGGACGGTGCACCGCAGGATGAGGACCATCGCTGGATGGCACTGGCGCTGGACGAGGCCCGCGCCGCCGCCGCCGCAGGCGAGGTGCCGGTGGGTGCCGTGCTGGTGCGCGACGGCCGCATGGTGGCCACCGGGCGCAATGCACCGGTCGCCACGCACGACCCCAGCGCCCATGCCGAGATGGCGGCACTGCGGGCGGCCGGGCAGGCGCTGGGCAACTACCGGCTCGACGGCTGCACCCTCTACGTGACGCTCGAGCCCTGCGCCATGTGCGCCGGCGCCATGCTGCATGCGCGGCTGGACCGTGTGGTCTTCGGTGCGGCCGATGCGCGCACCGGCGCGGCAGGATCGGTGCTCGACCTCTTCGGCATCGGCCAGCTCAACCACCACACCGCGGTGCAGGGCGGCGTGATGGACGAGGAATGCGGGGCGCTGCTGCAAGACTTCTTCCGCGGGCGGCGTGCCCAGGCCCGGGCGCAGGCGCAGCCGGTGCGCGACGACGCGCTGCGCACGCCCGAGGCGCGCTTCGCCGGTTTCGACGAGCCGCATGCCTTCGTCAGCGAACTGCCGGCGCTGGGCGGCCTGCGGCTGGCCTATGTCGACCGGGGCGGCGTTGCGGGCGATTGCACGCAACGCCGCCCCGTGGTGCTGTGCCTGCACGGTGCGGGCCAATGGGGCCACCTGTTCCGGCACCTGCCGGACCTGCTGCCGGGCCATCGCGTGCTGATCCCCGACCTGATCGGTTTCGGTCGCAGCGACAAGCCCAAGAAGGAAGCCTTGCACACGCGCGAATGGCATGCGGAAGTGCTGCGGCAGTGGTTGGCGGCGCTGGGTGTCGGCGAGGTCGGACTGATCCTGCATCCCGACATGAGCGGGCTGGCCGACCTGCTGGCCGGGCAGGGCGCGATCGCTGGCCCGCGCCTCGTCATCCCGCCCGCTGCGCTGGTGGTGCGGGGTGCGGCCGCCGAGGACGCGGCGCGTGCCTGGGCGGCGCCCTTCCCCGACAAGGGCCACGAGGCCGCCCTGCGCGCGTGGGTCGCGCGCCGCCGCCCCGTGCAGGACCTGTCCGCAGACGCGGCCCGCGCGCTGGCCGCCCAGTGGCAGGCCCTCCAAGGGCCGATGGGATACTCCCGCGGGTGAACAAGAAGCACATCTACATCTACTCCCCCTCCAGCGCTGTGCGCGAGAAGCCGGCCTTCCGCCGCGGCGTGGCCTGGCTGCGGGCCCAGGGCCATGAGGTGGAGATCGACGAGGCCGCGCTGTCCGCGCAGCAGCGATTCGCCGGCGACGACGCCACCCGCATCGCCGCCATCGCACGGGCCGCGGCCAGCGGCGCGGACGTGGCATTGGCCTCGCGCGGCGGCTATGGCCTCACCCGGATCCTCGACGGCCTTCCCTACAAGGCCGTGGCCAAGGCCATCGAGCGCGGCACGGCCTTCGTCGGCATGAGCGACTTCACGGCCTTCCAGCTCGCGGTGCTGGCGCGCACGGGCGCCGCCACCTGGTCCGGCCCGACCCTGTGCAGCGACTTCGGTGCCGAGGAAGGCATCGATGAGATCACCGCCGCCTGCTTCGACGACCTGGTCGAGGGTTACGGCGAAGGCACCGGCTGGCGCCTGCCGGCACGTGACGAGGTGCCGGACGTCAGGCCCATCCGCGGCGCCACGCTGTGGGGCGGCAATCTGGCCGTGCTGTGCAGCCTGCTGGGCACGCCGTACTTTCCGCAGGTGGACAAGGGGGTACTGTTCCTCGAGGACGTGGGCGAGCATCCCTATCGCATCGAGCGCATGCTGGAGCAGCTGCGCCTGGCCGGTGTGCTGGCCCGTCAGAAGGCCGTGGTGCTGGGCCAGTTCACCGGCTACCGCGCCGCGCCGCACGACCGGGGCTTCAAGCTGCAGACGGTGGTCGAGCGGCTGCGCAGCCAGCTCAAGGCGCCGGTGCTCACGGGCCTGCCCTTCGGCCATGTGCCGACCAAGGTGCTGCTGCCGGTGGGGGCCACCGTCGATCTCGCGGTGGAGGGCAAGGAAGCCTTTGTCGTCTGGGGGCACGGCGTGGGTGGCAGCCGCCATGCCGCAACGCACGACCATCACGGTCACGCGCATTGAAGGGCGGCGCCGGCACGCGGCCGGCCGTCGATCCCCGGCCGAGGCCGCTCAGGGCATCCGCAGCCCGGCGCGCAAGCGGGGCCGGAAGGCCTCGGAGCGGCCGAAGAGGGCGTTGATCGGCTGCATCTCCTGCCGTGCGCGCACTTCGCCGCAGGCGGGCATCAGCGCCGCCAGGAGATCCTGCCGCAGGTACCACAGCGCTTCGAGCTCGGTGGCGTAGGTCACCCGGTCCGCCAGGCGGCGCCACTGCGCCAGGAGGCCATGCCGTTCGAGGGCGGCAAGCATGGCGGCGCGCACCTGCTGGAGCGTGCGCTCGGTGCCTGTCTGCGCGGCCATCTGGGCCGGAGCCCGGAGCCAGCGGGAGATCGCGTTCAAGGACTTCATGGAGTGATGCGAGGTCGCCTGACGAACACCTTACGCAGCCGCGCGGCCCACCGCAACGTAGATAAAAGTTTCCACAAATTTGCCTTTCCATGGGCCGCTGGCGCCGGCGCGGGCATTCCACGCGGATCCAGGGGAAACTTCGCGCCCCCAAGCGGGGGATCAAGGTGGCATTGTGGACAAAGCAACATCCAAAGCAGTTGACTTAAGTCAATTCAGGCCCCGCACTCGCGCGATTTCGTACGTCTGGAGATAATTGCTGGAAACAATTCGTTGAACTTTGACGATGGCAACCACGGTCGTTTTCGCGGACCTGACCGGCAGCACGCGGGTTTTCGAGGCGATGGGCAACGCCCGGGCCACCGACACCGTCACGCGGCTGGTCCAATGGGTCGGAGATGTGTGCGAAGCCCATGGCGGCCGGGTGATCAAGAAGCTGGGCGACGGCATCTTCGCGCTCTTCCCGGCCGGTGCACCGGCGATCTCCGCCATGCTCGAGGTTCAGCGCAGCCACCACAAGCGCCTGCTCAAGTGGCCCGAGGCCTTGCGCATGGACCTGCAGATCGGTATCGCCAGCGGCGAGGTGGTCGAGGTCGATGGCGACTTCTATGGCGACGCCGTCAACGTGGCCTCGCGGCTGAGCGACCTCGCGGGCCCGGGCCAGATCTGGGCGACCGAATCGGTGGTGGACCAGCGCATCGGCCCCGAGGTGCGGCATCGCAGCCTGGGCCCGATCAGCATCCGCGGCCGGCAGGAGACGCCGACCGTCCACCGCATCGACTGGCAGGACGAGGTGGTGGACCTGCTCACGCTGCCGGCGGCGCTGTCGACGCTGGCGCGCCCCGGCATCGACACGGCCTTCGGGCAGATCGAGCTGTCGTGGCTGGACGTGCATGCCGCCTTCGGCGCGCGCGACCTGCCCATCCACCTGGGCCGGGTGAACGAGGCCGATTTCGTGGTCAACGATCCGCGGGTCTCGCGCCTGCATGCGCGCATCGAGGCCCGCAACGGCAGTTGCATCCTGACCGACGTGAGCAGCTACGGCACCTGGGTGCGCTTCCGCGATGCCGACGGCAGCAGCAGCGAGGTCGCGCTGCGCCGGGACGAGTGCATGCTGCATGGCAGCGGCGAGATCAGCCTGGGTGCGCCGCTGTCGGACTTCACCGCGCCGACCATCAGCTTCCACACGGCCGGCGGCCGGGTGCAGCTGGCGATGAAGGCAGAAGCCTCGCAGTGAGCCGCCGCGGGCGGCGCTGCAGCGCTCAACGGTCCACCGGCAGGACCAGCGTCTCCTTGACCTCTTCCATCACCACATAGCTGTGCGACTCGGCCGGCACGGGCAGCTTCTTGAGGATGTCGCCCAGCAGGTGCCGGTATTCGCCCATGCCGCGCAGCCGGGCCTTGACCAGGTAGTCGAAGCCGCCCGAGACCAGGTGGCATTCCAGCACCTCCGGCATGTGCAGCAGCTCGTTGCGCACCTTGTCGAAGACATCGGCCGACTTGGACGAGAGCTTGATCTCCACGAAGACCAGCAGCATCTTGCCCAGCGCCTCCGGCGCCACGCGGGCGTGGTAGCCGCTGATCACGCCGGTGCGCTCCAGCCGCTTGACGCGCTCCGAGCAGGGTGAGGTGGACAGGCCCACGCGCTGCGCCAAGTCGGTGATGGCGATGCGCCCTTCGCGCTGGAGGATGTCCAGGATCTTGCGGTCGATGCGGTCCAGGGTGGCGAATTCGGGCATGTCGTCGGGTCGGTGAGCCGATGCACAGGGTTGGGCAGCGGATTTTGCTGCAGATCACCAGAAGAACCATCAAATCTTCGGGCGTGGCCTGAATAAAGTCCTGCAATCGACTCCTGGAGTCTTCTTTCTCAGCGGGATTGGCCATGAAAGTCATTGTTCTCGGCGGCGGTGTGATCGGCACGACCACGGCCTACTACCTGGCCCGTGCGGGCGCCCAGGTGACGGTGCTGGAGCGCCAGCCCGGCGCCGCACTGGAGACCAGCTTCGGCAATGCCGGGCAGGTGTCGCCGGGCTATTCCACGCCCTGGGCCGCGCCCGGGATTCCGTTCAAGGCGCTCAAGTGGATGTTCCAGAAGCATGCGCCGCTGGCCATCCGCGCCGACGGCAGCCTGTTCCAGCTGCGCTGGATGGCCCAGATGCTGCGCAACTGCTCCGCCGAGCGCTATGCCGTGAACAAGGAACGGATGATGCGCGTGGCCGAGTACAGCCGCGACTGCCTGCGCAGCCTGCGCGCCGACACCGGCATCGACTACGAGCAGCGCACCGGCGGCACGCTGCAGCTCTTCCGCAAGCAGCAGCAGCTCGACGCCGTGCAGCGCGACATCGCCGTGCTGCAGGAATGCGGCGTGCCCTATGAACTGCTGGACCGCGAAGGCCTGGCGCGCGTGGAGCCGGCACTGGCCCGCACCGGCGGCGCCCTGGTCGGCGGCCTGCGCCTGCCCAACGACGAGACCGGCGACTGCCATCTCTTCACCACCCGGCTGGCCGAACTGGCCAGGGGCCTGGGCGTGGAGTTCCGCTACGGCAGCCAGGTGCAGGCGCTGGGCACCGACGGTGGCCGCATCAGCGGTGTGCAGGTCGACGGTCAATGGCTGGAGGCCGACCGCTATGTGCTGGCCTTCGGCAGCTACTCGCGCGCCCTCATGGAGCCGCTGGGCCTGGACCTGCCGGTGTACCCCGTCAAGGGCTATTCGCTGACCGTGCCGCTGCTGGACGAATCGCTGGCGCCCCAGTCCACCGTGCTGGACGAGACCTACAAGATCGCTGTGACCCGTTTCGCCGACCGCATCCGCGTGGGTGGCATGGCCGAGCTCTCGGGTTTCGACCTGAGCCTCAAGCCGGCGCGCCGGGCCACGCTGGAGAAGGTGGTGGGCGAGCTGTTCCCCGGCGGCGACCTGCCGGCCGCGAGCTTCTGGACCGGGCTGCGCCCCATGACGCCCGACAGCACGCCCATCATCGGCGGCACGCGCTGGGGCAACCTGTTCCTCAACACTGGCCACGGCACCCTGGGCTGGACCATGGCCTGTGGCTCGGGCAAGCTGACCGCGGACCTGGTGACCGGCCAGCGGCCGGAGATCAGCACCGACGGCCTGGCGGTGGACCGCTATGTCGGCGGCCGCCAGTCCGTTCAACGGCCGCGGCCGGCCGGCGTGCAGCCCGCCTGAGTCGCGGCACACCTGAGCGGGGCCCCGAGCGAAGCCCCAGATGCGCAACGCCGGCCCGAGGGCCGGCGTTCTGCTGTCATGTCATCGCAGCCATCGACGCGGCTGCCCGCGCCGGCTACCGTCGGCCCTCACTTCACTGGGGGCAGGGGGCGGCGCCGGCCAGGACGGTCCGGATGGCGGCCACCTGCTGGCTGTCGTCCTGGCCCAGGGTGTTGTTGGTGAACACGCAGCCATAGTTGGTGTTGGCCACGGTGCCCGCGGTCAGCACGTCGTCGCCGGAGGGCTTCACGCCGTCGCGCTCCCACTTGATCATGGCGTCGAAGGCGGCCTCCTGCTCGGCGACCGTGAAGTCGCAGTGCGTGATGCCGCGGATCGCCCGCTGCACCAGCCAGTTGCCGTTGCCCTTGGCCACCACGCGCTGGCGGTAGATCTGCTCCATGCTGAAGGGCACGAACAGGTCGCCCAGCGTGTGCAGCGTGACCACCGGGATCTTGATGTCGCCGTTGTTGCGCGGGATCCAGCGCAGGCCGTCGCGGCGCAGGCGGTTGGCGTCGGTGTCGGCGGTGAGCTTCTGCACCGACGCATTCAGTGCCGCCGAGGCGGTCGCATCGCCGTCGATGGTGTAGGTGAAGCGGTTGGTGTTCGTCACGTTCTTGTTCAGGATGCCCGCGACCGTGCCATCGCTGCCGAACAGGCCCAGCGGTGCCTGGAAGGAGCCGCCCTGGGTGAAGCCGAAGTCGAACAGGGGCCGCTGGCCGCCGGTCAGGTTCTTGATGACCGACGCGTATTGCAGTCCCAGCGGCGAGGTGGGCGTCAACGTGGTCTGGCCCACCGAGGAGAACAGCTTGCCGAGCACCAGGTTCTGGATGTCGCTCCAGTTCGTCAGGGGGTACTTGGGCACGCCGGCCAGGGCCTGGGCCGTGAGCTGGGCGGCCGAGAAGTAGTCGAAGAGTTCGGTGTCGCCCAGCACGCCGCACATGGGCACCGCACCGGCGTAGCTCACCTTGTGCACGGCGGTGGCCTGCGTCTCGGCCTCGATGGCCGACGCCGTGATGTGGCCGCCCATCGAATGGCCGGTGATGTAGACCCGCGAAGGCGTGGCCAGTGCGCGGCCGCGTGCCTTGGCGATGTCGGTGAAGGCCAGGGCCAGGGCGTTGGTGTCTTCCACGCCGGCGCGCACGTCGTAGTAGTTCTTGGTGTAGCTGGAGGCTGCCCACGCATAGCCGTTCTGGATCAGGTAGCGGCGGATGGACGGGTTGCTCACCGCGAGCGTGTTGCCGGTGCCGGCATAGCCATGGGCGTACATGACCAGCTTGCCGTTCCAGTTGGCGGGCACCTCGACGCGGTAGGCGGCGCCGCCCATCACGCCCGCCCAGCGGCTGGTGGTGCTGACATCGACCGCGTCGCCCGGGGCGGCGGCCAGTGCCGTGAAGGTGGTGGCCGTGGGCTCGGCGGGCACGAAGCTGTTGCGGCCGTCCTGCAGGCGGGTTTCTTCGGGGACGGGGGCCGGGGCCGGCGTGGGGGCCGGCGACGGCGCAGGGCTCGGTGCCGGGGCCGGCAGGGGCGCAAAGGCGACGTTCGAGCCGCCCCCGCCGCCGCAGGCGCTCAGGGCAAGGACGGCCGCAGCCGTGATCAGCCGCAGGGGCTGGCGCTGAAATGCATCCATGGGAAATGTCTCCAAGACTTGTGATTCGTTCCGCCCTCGAGCGGCGCGCCAGCCTAGCGCGGCGTCGCGCCGGGGGGCTCGGGATTTGCCCCCGCCGGTGTCATGTCGGGGACGGGTCCTACAGGCCGGCGCGATTTCGGAACGAGGCCGCTCAGTCGCGGCGCTTGGTGACCTTCACGACCACCTCCATGCCCGCATAAGCCTCGGGTTCGCCGAACCAGCTGCCGGCGATGGGCGGTGCCTGGGCCGGGTCGCGTGCCACGCCCACGCGGATCAGGCGGCCGCTGCCCATGATGTTGTTGGTGGGGTCGAAGGCCACCCAGCCCGCGCCGGGCAGGTAGGCCTGCAGCCAGGCATGCGTGCTGCCGGCACCGACGACGCGCTCGGCGGGGCCGTCCTGGTCCTCCTGCGCGTCGTTGCCGTCGTCGAGCATGGGGTCGTAGAGGTAGCCTGAGACGAAGCGGGTGGCGATGCCCAGCCGCCGCGCGGCTTCCATCATGAGCAGGGCGTAGTCGCGACAGCTGCCGCCACCGATGGCCAGCGTCTCCAGCGGTGTCTGGGTGCCTTCCTCCTCGCGGGCCTGGTAGCTCAGGCTCTGGCTGATGTGGGCGTTCATGCGCGTGAGCGTCTCGCGCGTGCTGTTGGGCGCATCGGTGTGCAGGAACTGATGCGCCCAGCGGATCAGCGTGCCGTCCGGGTCGTCGTGGTGGGGGCGCAGGTAGTGCTCCAGGTCCAGCCGTTCCTGCAGCGAATAGGCGAAGGGCAGGAACTCCGCACTGGGCTCCAGCTGCAGCTCGTCCTCGGGCGCCGGCACATGCTCGATGGTGAAGGCGCAGGCGATGGTCAGCTCGGCCGCCGGCTCCTTGGGCTGGACCAGCGCGACCGAGTTGGAATGCGGGTCCTGGATCAACCGCACATGCGCCTCGGGGCTGACCTGCAGGTCGGTGGCCAGCACGCGCAGGTCGTGGCTGTCGCGCGGGCGGAACATCACCCGGTGCAGGCCGAAGTTCACCGCCTCGTTGTAGCGATAGGTGGTGGTGTGGAGGATGTCGTAGCGGGTGGCCATGGGGCGATGGTAGGCAGGCGCGATGAAACAAGGGCGATGGACAGGCCGGCGCAAGGGGCGCGCCGCAGCTGCCGTTCAGCGCCAGAGGCGACGTGTGTCGAGCGCCCGGGCCTGGGCCGCTGGCACGGGCAAGGGCTCGCCGTGCCAGCGCGCGGCCAGCAGCTCGGCGCACAGGGCGGCAAAGCTCAGTCCGCGCGAGCCCAGCGCGGTGCAGGCCCAGGGACCGGACGGTTCGGCGGGGTCGATCGGGCCGACCAGCGGCCGGCGGTCGGCCGAGGCGCAGCGCACGCCGGCCCAGTCGTGCAGGACGGTCTGCGGATCCTGCGCGAAAGGGGCCAGCACCGGATGCAGCCGGGCCAGACGCGCGAGGTTGTGCGCGCGGTCCGCCGGCCTGGTGGCGGTGTCGGTGTCGCCGGGGTCGTAGGTGGAGCCGGTCATCCACTGCAGCGGGTGGCCGGCGCCGGCTGGCACGCCGACGCCTGCGATCAGGTGCCCGTCCCCATTGACCGGGATGCGATGGCTCCGTGCGGCCATGGCCGGCGGCATCTCGCCCCAGACGATCTGGCCGCGCACCGGCTGCAGCGGCAGGCTCGGCGCCAGCCGGCGCGTGGCCGGGCCGGCGGCGACGACCACGCGGTCCGCGTTCGCCAGCACTTGGCCGCTGGCGTCCCGGAGCCGCCAGCCGCCGCCCGGCACGGCGTCGATGTCTTCCACATGCGCGCCGCTGCGGAAGGCGATGGCGGCGTGGTCCAGCCAGGCGGCCACCAGGCGGTGCGGCTTCACCCATCCGGCACGGGCGTGGAACAGGGCGGGCGTGTCGTCCGGCAGCCCCGCGTCGGCGAGCATCGCGGCCGTGGCGCGCGTGGTCTCGGTCCAGCCCTCCGTCTGCGCCCAGGACGGTGGCAGCCGCAGCGAGGTCGCCTCGCGCCGCTCGACCGCGCCCGTGGGCGCCCAGTCGATGCCTTCCACCAGCCCGAGGGCGGTCAGCTGCGCCCAGGTCGCGCGGATGCCTGCCCGGGTCAGGCGCGAGAGCAGCGCATCGTCCGGTGAGGCATGCGGTGCCATCAGGCCGAGGGGCAGGGCCGAGGCGCCGGCGGCGGGATGGTCCGCGGCATCCAGCACGGTCACCCGCCAGCCGCGCAGGGCCAGCGCATGGGCCACGGCGGCGCCGGCCAGGCCCGCACCGACCACGGCGCAGTGCCCGGGCGATGGCGCGCGCTCGGCGTCCTCGGCCTGGGGTCGGCGCCGCACCGGCCAGGCCGGCGCATAGCGTCCGCGCAGGCAGTCGCGCTTGGGTGGGAGGCCCGGCGCCTTCTCGACCACGAAGCCCAGGGGCACGAGCGCATCGCGCACGGCCCGCGCCACGGTCCAGGTGGCCACGGCGGTGCCGGGCCGGCAGAAGCGCGCCAGGGCCTTGAACACCTCGGGCGACCACATGTCGGCATTCACGGCGGGACTGAAGCCGTCGAGGAAGAGGCTGTCGGCCTCGAAGGGCTGGTGTGCCCGCAACATGGATCGGGCGTCGCCGATGCACAGCGTCAGCAGCACGCGGCCGCCGTCGAAGGCCAGGCGGTGGAAGCCCGGCAGCAGGCCATGCCACTGGTCGGCCAGTTGTGCGCCCAGCGCTTGCAACGCCGGATGAAGGGCTGCGGCGCGGCGGATGTCGGCCGCCGAGACCGGATAGGCCTCCACCGAGACGAAGTGCAGGATCTGCGGACGCTGCGCATCCTCGCGCCAGGCGTGCCAGGTCGCCAGGAAGTTCAGGCCCAGACCGAAGCCCGTCTCCAGCACGCGCCACTGCGGCGCATCCGCCCAGGCGCCGGGCAGGCCGCAGCCGCCCAGGAACACATGCTGTGCCTGGGCGAGCGCGCCGGTGATGGTGTGATAAACGTCCTGGAAGCGGGGGCTGAAGGGCTGGCCTTCATCGGTCCAGGTGAGGATGTCGCTCATGTCGAAGACCGTGCCGCGCACCATGGGCGCGGCCGGGAAGGGGCGGGCTGGGCGCGGTGCTCAGGCCGCCGGCGGGGGCACATAGCCCTGGGCCGCGTCGGCGCCGTCGCCGAAGAAATGCTTTTCCATCTGGCGCGCCAGGTACTGGCGGGCGCGGGCATCGGCCAGATTCAGGCGGTTCTCGTTGACCAGCATGGTCTGGTGCTTGAGCCAGGCGGCCCAGGCCTCCTTGCTGACGTTCTCCCAGATGCGCTTGCCGAGTTCGCCGGGATAGGGCGGGAAGTCGAGGCCCTCGGCTTCCTTGCCGAGCTTGATGCATTGAACCATGCGTGCCATGGGGGGCTTTCTTGTAGAGAGAACGGTGGGAAGGGTGCGGTGCGGGGGGTGACGACCGGCTTAGCTGATTTCGCTATTTAGAACTGAGAACTCCGTCGTTCCCCTTTCCTTATGCGATATCCAGAATTCAATTCATCGACCTTATGCACAACAAGGCATGAACATGAATTTCCGCCGTGACTTTATCAAGCTTTCCCTCGCGGCCGGTGCCGCGGCGGCCTTGTCCCTGCCCGCCTGGGCGCAGACCGTGACGCTGCTCAACGTCTCTTACGACCCGACGCGCGAGTTGTACGTGGACTACAACAAGGCCTTCGCCAAGTACTGGAAGGGCAAGACCGGCCAGGATGTGGTGGTCAAGCAGTCGCACGGTGGCTCGGGCAAGCAGGCCCGCTCGATCATCGACGGCATCGACGCCGACGTGGCCACGCTGGCGCTGGGCGGCGACATCGACGCGCTGGTCGAGCATGGCGGCCTGGTCAAGGCCGACTGGCAGAAGCGCCTGCCGCACAACTCGGCGCCCTACAACTCCACCATCGTCTTCCTCGTGAAGAAGGGCAATCCCAAGGGCCTCAAGGACTGGGAAGACCTGGTCAAGCCTGGCGTTCAGGTGATCACGCCCAACCCCAAGACCTCGGGCGGCGCCCGCTGGAACTACCTCGCGGCCTGGGAGTACGCCAAGCGCAAGTACGGCAGCGACGCCAAGGCGAAGGAATACATCGGCAATCTCTTCAAGAACGTGCCGGTGCTCGACACGGGCGCGCGCGGCGCCACGATCACCTTCGTGCAGCGCGGCGTGGGCGATGTGCTGCTGGCCTGGGAGAACGAGGCCTTCCTGGCCGTGAAGGAGTTCGGCCCGGACAAGTTCGACATCGTGGTGCCGTCCATCTCGATCCTGGCCGAGCCCTCGGTGGCCGTGGTCGACAAGGTGGTCGACAAGAAGGGCACCCGTGCAGTGGCCGAGGAATACCTCAAGTACCTCTACTCGGATGAAGGCCAGGACATCGCCGGCCGCAACTACTACCGTCCCACGGGCGACAAGGCCAAGGCCAAGTACGCCGCACAGTTCCCCAAGCTGGCGCTGTTCACCATCGACGAGGCCTTTGGCGGCTGGGCCAAGGCCGACAAGGCGCACTTTGCCGACGGTGGCTCCTTCGATCAGATCTACACCAACAAGCAGAAGTGAGGCGTTGTGGGGCAGGGCGCGCCCCGCGCCCTGCCACGGACTGCGTCGCCGCTGTGCAGGGCGGGTGGATTCACCCACCGCGCGAGGGACAAGGCGGGCCCGCGGCCAGTCGCGCAGAATAGGCGCCCCGCCTTTCCGGGCGGGGCCCTGTGTCACTGCCGCGCCCACGCCTATGTCCGCCTTCCCCATCGATGAAATCGTCTCGTCCCTGCGCCAGGTGCGCAACGAATGGCGCAGCGCGCAGCAGCGCGTGGCCGGCGGCGAGCGGCAACTGCCCTCGCGTGCCGCCGTCGACGAGGTGGTCGAAAGCCTGATCGGCGCGCTCTTTCCCATGCGGCTGGGGCCGGCCCATCTGCGGGAGGAGGGCGAAGACTTCTATGTCGCCCACACCATCGACCAGGCGCTGCGCCAGCTGCAGGAGCAGGCGGTGCAGGAGCTGCGCCACGTGCGTCGGCTCGACGCCGTGACCCCGGCCGAACTGCGGGCCGACGCCGAGCAGCGGATCCGCGAATTCGCCCTGCAGCTGCCCGCCATCCGCGCGCTGCTCGACACCGACGTCATGGCCGCCTACCAGGGCGACCCCGCGGCGCAGAGCGTGGACGAGGTGCTGCTGTGCTATCCGGGCGTGACGGCCATGATCCACCACCGAATCGCGCATCCGCTCTACCGGCTGGGGCTGTCGCTGCTGGCGCGCATGGTGGCCGAGCGCGCCCATGCGCAGACGGGCATCGACATCCATCCGGGCGCGACCATCGGCGCCGGCTTCTTCATGGACCACGGCACCGGCATCGTGATCGGCGAGACGGCGGTGATCGGCCAGCATGTGCGCCTGTACCAGCAGGTCACGCTCGGCGCCAAGCGCTTTCCGACCGACGAGAACGGCCATCCGCAGAAGGGCCTGCCGCGCCACCCGGTGGTGGAGGACGACGTGGTGATCTATGCCGGGGCCACCATCCTGGGCCGTGTGACCATCGGCAAGGGCGCCACCATCGGCGGCAATGTGTGGGTGACGGACGACGTGCTGCCGGGCGCCTCGGTCACGCAGGCCAGTCTGCAGAAGAACCGCGGATCCCGTCCCGGCGATTGCTGAACGCCAGGCATCGCGGGCCCGGCGGGGTGTAACCGCCGGTGCGTGCGCCCGCGACTGACAGACGCGCGGACGAGCGGCCGCCAGCATCAAGGTTTTTCGTGTCCATCCCGCAAGAGGAGCGTCTTCGATGAGCCAATACCGCATCGCCGTCCTGGTCGGCAGCATTCGCCAGGATTCCCTCAACCGCAAGCTGGCCCTGGCGCTGGCCGCGCTGGCACCGGAGGACTTCACCTTCGAGCACCTGCGCATCGACAACCTGCCGCTCTACAACCAGGATCTCGACGGCAAGCAGCCCGCCGAGGTGCAGCAGTTCAAGACCGAGATCGCCCGCGCCCAGGGCCTGCTGATCGTCACGCCCGAGTACAACCGCTCGATCCCCGGCGTGCTGAAGAATGCGCTGGACCACGGCTCGCGGCCCTACGGCCAGAACGCCTGGGGCGGCAAGCCGGCCGGGGTGATCGGCATTTCGCCGGGCGCCATCGGCACGGCGCTGGCGCAGCAGCATCTGCGCAACGTGCTGGCCTACCTGGACGTGCCGACGCTGGGCCAGCCCGAGGCCTTCATCCAGAACAAAGACGACCTGTTCGATGAGAAGGGGCACATCGGCATCGAGGCCACGCGCCAGTTCCTGCAGGGCTGGATGGACAAGTACGTGGCCTGGGTGAAGCGACACGCGAGCGCCTGAGGGCTCTCACAGCAGCTCGATACCCGGCAGCCGCTTGAAGCAGCTGTCGCGCGTGATCCGCACGAAGTCCGACAGCCAGGCCTGCGCCGACAGTCCCGGCCGGCAGGCCATGTGCAGTTCGCCGCGCAAGCCGTCGCGACCGATGGGCCGGGCGCTCACGTAGCCGCGCTCCAGGTAGCTCTGCACCGCCCACCAGGGCAGCGCGGCGATGCCGCGGCCGCTGGCCACCAGTTGCAGCATGGCGACGGTCAGTTCCGTCGTGCGTCGCTGCCGGGGCTGAAGGCCGGCGGGCTGCATGACCTGACGGAGCACGTCCAGCATCTCGTCCGGGACCGGGTAGGTGATCAGTGTCTGATCGGCGAAATCCCGGGCCGTGAGATACGGCTTTTCAGTCAGTGCATGTCCGTTGGCCATCAGCGCGACGATCTCGAAGCGGAACAGCGCATGATGGTCGACCGGCTCCGTGGCGTCCTGTTCCGAGACGATGGCGACCTCGGCCTTGTCCTGCAACAGCAGCGCGACGGGGTCGGGATGGAAGCCGGAGACGATGTCCAGCTCGATCTCCGGCCAGGCCTGACGGAAGGCGTCCATGGCCGGCATCAGCCAGTCGAAGCAGGTGTGGCACTCGACGGCGATGCGCAGCTGTCCGCCGCCGCTGCTCACCAGCCGCGCGACGTCGCGGTCGGCCGCTCCCATCTGCGGCAGAACGCTGTCGGCCAATTGCAGAAGACGCAGGCCGCTGGCGGTGAACTGGGGTGGCAGCGATTTGCGTTCGAAGAGCGCGCAGCCGTAATGCGCCTCCAGCGCCTTGAGCTGGTGCGACAGGGCGGACTGCGTGAGATTGAGCAGTTGCGACGCCCGGACCAGGCTGCCGGTGTCGCGCAAGGCGGCCAGGGTGCGCAGGTGGCGGATTTCCAGGATGGGTTGTGTCATGAAATTGATTCAAGCAATACCGCAAAAAGTTTCGTTTGAATCATAGTTGGCGCGCCGGGATGATGCCGGCATGACTCGCACACACATCCTGGGATTCCCGCGCATCGGCGCCCACCGAGAACTGAAGTTCGCCCTCGAAGCCCACTGGCGCGGCGACATCGACGCGGCCGCGCTGGAGGCCGTCGGCGCCGAACTGCGCGCACGTCACTGGGCGCTCCAGCGCCAAGCCGGCCTGGACTTCGTCACCGTCGGCGACTTCGCCTTCTACGACCAGGTGCTCAACCACATCCAGTTGCTCGGCTGCGAGCCGCAGCGCTTCGGCCTGTCCGCCGACGAGCCGGAGCTGGCCCGGGCCTTCGCCATGGCCCGCGGCGTGCGCACCGGCGAAGCGGCCGGCACGCATGCGCTGGAGATGACCAAGTGGTTCGACACCAACTACCACTACCTCGTCCCCGAGTTCGGCCCGGCGACCGTGTTCGGCGGCATCGCCAGCGAACGCCTGTTCGACGAGGTGGCCCAGGCGCAGGCGCTGGGCCATCCGGTCAAGGTGGTGCTGCTGGGGCCGCTGAGCTTCCTGTGGCTGGGCAAGGAGAAGGCCCCGGGCTTCGACCGGCTGTCCCTGCTCGACGCGCTGCTGCCTGTCTACGAACAGGTGCTGGCGCGGCTGAAGGCGCAGGGTGTGGAGTGGGTGCAGATCGACGAGCCTATCCTGGGTCTGGACCTGCCCGAGTCCTGGCGGCAGAGCTTCGAGCGCAGCTACTGGCAGATCGCGCGCAACGCGCCGCGGCTGCTGCTGGCGACCTATTTCTCGCCGCTGCAGGAGAACCTGCGTCTGGCCTGCCAGCTGCCGGTGGCCGGGCTGCATGTGGACGCCGTGCGGGCGCCCGAGGAGCTCACCGGCGTGGCCGACTGGCTGCCCGCGCACAAGGTGCTGTCGGTCGGCATCGTGGACGGCCGCAACATCTGGCGCACCGAGCTGGACGCGGCGCTCGGCCGGCTGAAGCCCGTGGCCGCCAAGCACCGGGGCGAGCTGTGGCTGGCGCCCTCGTGCTCGTTGCTGCATGTGCCCTTCGGGCTGCAGGCCGAGCAGGGACTGGATGCCGAACTGCGCAGCTGGCTGGCCTTCGCCTGCGAGAAGCTGGAAGAGCTGCAACTGCTGCGCCGGGCGCTGGCCGGCGATGCCGACATCGAGCCCGCCCTGGCCGAAGCGCGTGCCGCCATCGCCAGCCGTCGCCACAGCCCGCGGGTCCGGCGGGCCGACGTCGCCCTGCGCCTCGCGCGCCGGGTGGACGGCGACGACCGCCGCGCCGCGCCCTTCGCGCAGCGGCAGGCGACCCAGCGGCGCCGCTTCGCGCTGCCGCCGTTGCCCACCACCACCATCGGCTCCTTTCCGCAGACCGGCGTCATCCGGGCGCAGCGGGCGGCACATCGGCGCGGCGCGCTGTCGGCCGAAGCCTATGCCCAGGCCATGCGCGATGAAATCGCCCGCGTGGTGAGGGCCCAGGAATCGTTGGACCTGGACGTGCTGGTGCACGGCGAGCCGGAGCGCAACGACATGGTCGAGTACTTCGGCGAGCAGCTGGACGGCTATGCCTTCACGGCCAACGGCTGGGTGCAGTCCTATGGCTCGCGCTGCGTCAAGCCGCCGCTCATCTATGGCGACGTGGCCCGGCCCGCGGCCATGACGGTCGAATGGACCGCCCATGCGCAGAGCCTCACGCGGCGGCCGATGAAGGGCATGCTCACCGGGCCGGTCACGATGCTGCAGTGGGCCTTCGTGCGCGACGACCAGCCGCGCAGCCTCACCTGCGAGCAGATCGCCTGGGCACTGCGCGACGAGGTGTGCGACCTGGAGCGCGCCGGCATCGGCATGATCCAGATCGACGAGCCGGCCTTCCGCGAAGGCCTGCCGCTGCGCCGCGCCGGCTGGAAGGCCTACCTGGACTGGGCCGGCCGCGCCTTCCGCCTGTGCGCCTCGGGCGTGCGCGACGACACGCAGATCCACACCCACATGTGCTACTCCGAGTTCAACGACATCCTGGCGGAGATTGCCGCACTGGACGCCGACGTCATCACCATCGAGACCAGCCGCTCCGACATGGAGTTGCTGCGCGGCTTCGGCGGGGATGGGGCGATGCGCTATCCCAACGAGATCGGCCCGGGCGTGTACGACATCCACTCGCCGCGCGTGCCGCCGGTCGAGGAGATGCTGCGCCTGTTGCGCAAGGCCGCCGACGTGGTGCCGCCGGGCCATCTGTGGGTCAATCCCGACTGCGGCCTCAAGACCCGGGGCTGGCCGGAGACCGAGGCCGCCCTGGCCAACATGGTCGCCGCAGCGAAGCGGATGCGGGCGGAGCTGGGTCTGGGTACGCAGGTCGCGGCACCCGGCGGCGCTGAACTGGCTGAAGCCTGAGGCGGGCTGGCGCCGTTCGCCCCATGAAAAGAGGGTCCCGCAGGACCCTCTTGTTGCTGGTTGGCGCCGCGCCATGCGCGCGGCGTCGGCCTCAGGCGGCGACCGCGGCGCCGGCCGCGGCCGGGATCGAGGCACGGGCGGCCTCCAGTGCTGCGGCGCGTGCTGCTTCGCCCATGGCCAGGCCTTCGGCGCGCACGAAGCGCACGTCGGTGATGCCGAAGAAGCCGAACACCACCTTCAGGTAGCTTTCCTGGTGCTCGGCCGCCTGGCCGGCTTCGGAGGTGGAGTACTGGCCGCCGCGGGTGGAAACGACGATCGCCGTCTTGCCGGTGGCCAGGCCCTGCGGGCCCTTCTCGGTGTACTTGAATGTGCGGCCGGGCTGGGCCAGACGGTCGATCCAGGCCTTGAGCTGGCTGGGGATCGAGAAGTTGTACAGCGGTGCGCCCACGACGATCACGTCGGCAGCCAGGAACTGGCTGACCAGCGCTTCGGAGACCGCGTTCTCCTGCTTCTGCGCCTCGGTGGTCGGCTCGGCGCCGACCTTCACGCCCAGGGCGTCGGCACCGAAGTGGGCCGGGGCGTTGGCCGCCAAGTCCAGATAGTCCACCTCGGTACCGGGATGGGCGGCCACCCAGTCGCGGACCACTTCGGCCGTGAGGAGGCGGGAGACGGAATTGGCGCCGAGGACGCTGGAATCGATGTGCAGCAGTTTCATGTTGTTCACTCCTGAGAGAGACGGGCCCGACGGATTCGAGCGATGAAAGAAGTCTAAAACTGGGACAACGGGACGATAAGTCGCCAAAATCGGGACCATTCGTTCTTTCGATGGAACAATGAGCCCAGTACAGGACCTCAACGACCTGGTTTTCTTTGCCGAAGTGGTGGAGCGCGGCGGCTTCAGCGCCGCCAGCCGCGCGCTGGACGTGCCCAAATCGCGCCTGTCGCGCCGCATTGCACAGCTGGAGGCCTCGCTTGGCGTCCAACTGCTCCAGCGCAGCACGCGCCGGCTGTCGCTCACGCCCGCCGGCGAGGTCTATCTGCGCCACTGCATCGCCGTGCGCGAGGCCGCCGAGGCCGGCGCTGCCGAAGTAGCCCAGGTGCGCAAGGAGCCGCGAGGCCTGGTGCGACTGAGCTGCCCGGTCACGCTGGCGCAGAGCAACGTGGGCCCGGCGCTGCCGGAATTCTTTAGTCGCCATCCCGGCGTGCAGCTGGAGATGCGGGTGGTGAACCGGCCGGTGGATCCGGTGGAAGAGGGCGTGGACGTCGCACTGCGCGTGCGCAACGAGGTCGAGAACAGCGCCACGCTCGCATCCCGCGTGTTCGGCCGCAGCAAGTTGCTCCTGGTCGGCACGCCAGCCTTGCTGGCGCGGCACGGGCCGCTGACGCATCCCGAATCGCTGGAGCAGGTGGAATGCGTCGCGATGTCGGCCGCGGATGCCCGCGCCGGCACGCTGCTGCAGGGCCCGGGCGGTGCCACCCATCTGCTGATGCAGACGCCGCGCTACCTGGCGAACGACCTGCTGACGCTCAGCTTCGCGGTGGAGCAGGGCGTGGGCATCGGCTTCCTGCCCGACTACCTCTGCCGCGAAGCCATGCAAGCGGGCCGGCTGCAGTCGGTGTTGCCCGACTGGCAGCCGCCGCCCGGCCTCGTGCATGCCATGTTCACGCCGCGCCGAGCGCTGGTCCCCGCGGTCCGGGCGGTGCTGGACTTCCTCGGCGAGGTGCTGGCCGAGCCGCCCGAGCGCAGTCCGCTGGCCTGACGCCGGCTGCGCAGGGCCGGCCCGGGTCTTCCAGCGTCGGAGTGATGCTTATGGTCGGGATCGCATAACCAAACAAGGAGATATTCGTTTGTGATCGAAGCGCTTGTCTTCAGAATCCAGACTCCCTTGCTTCCACCTGACAAAGGATCACGCCATGGCCACGCTGCGACTCGGTGACACCGCCCCCGACTTCACCCAGGATTCCTCCGAGGGCGCGCTCCATTTCTACGACTGGGCGGGCGATGCCTGGGTGGTGCTGTTCTCGCACCCCGCCGACTTCACGCCGGTGTGCACCACCGAGCTGGGCAAGACCGCGGCGCTGGGCGGCGAATTCGCCAAGCGCGGCGTCAAGCCCATCGCCATCAGCGTCGATCCGGCGGACAAGCACAAGGAATGGATCGGCGACATCAACGAGACGCAGAACACCACCGTCAACTTCCCGATCCTGGCCGACGCCGATCGCAAGGTGGCCGAGCTGTACGACCTGATCCACCCGAACGCCTCGGCCACCGCCACGGTGCGCAGCGTGTTCATCATCGACCCCAAGAAGGTGGTGCGCGCCACCATCACCTACCCGGCGAGCACGGGTCGCAACTTCGACGAGATCCTGCGCGTGATCGACTCGCTGCAGCTCACCGATAGCCACAAGGTGGCGACACCCGCCAACTGGAAGGACGGCGACGACGTCGTGATCGTGCCCAGCATCCAGGACCCCGAAGAGCTGAAGGCCCGCTTCCCGAAGGGCTGGAACGCCGTGCGGCCCTATCTGCGCGTGACGCCGCAGCCCAACAAGTGAGCCGCCCGCGGCCATGACACAGCGCATCATCATCGTGCCGGGCTGGCGCGACTCTGGTCCTGGCCACTGGCAGAGCCTGTGGGCCGAGCGCCTGCAGGACGCCGAGCGCGTGGTTCAGGACGACTGGGTGTCGCCCCGGCGTGAGGCCTGGGTCGGCACGCTGGAGCAGCTGATCCTGTCGCGGCCCGAGCCGGTGGTGATCGCGGCGCACAGCCTGGGCTGCATCGCGACCAGTCACCTGGGCGCCGAGGCCGCGGCCCGCGTCGAGGGCGCGCTGCTGGTGGCGCCGGCCGATCCGGAGCGCCGGGCCGCGCTGGTCGACTTCGCCCCCGTTCCTTACGCGCGCCTGCCCTACCGCAGCATCGTCGTGGCCAGCACCACCGACCCCTTCTGCCCGGTGCGCCTGGCCGGTGCCTATGCCCGGGCCTGGGGCAGCGAATTCGTCCGCATCCAGAATGCGGGCCACATCAACGTGGATTCGGGCCACGGCGACTGGCCGCTCGGCCTGGCGCTGCTCGAATCCCTGACCGATGCCCCCAGCCGTCTGACGGCCGGGGACCGGTCTTCCGTGCAACACTCCGCGACCTTATGAATTCCAAGATCAAGACCTTCGCCGCGGCCCTGACGGTGGCCGCTTCGGCCTTCGCCGGCAATGCCTTCGCCCAGAACCAGCTGCTGAACGCGTCGTACGACGTGGCCCGCGAGTTCTACAAGGACTACAACGCTGCCTTCGTCGCGCACTACAAGAAGACCACGGGCAAGGACGTGAAGATCGACCAATCGCACGGCGGATCCAGCGCCCAGGCCCGCTCGGTGGCCGACGGGCTCGACGCCGACGTGGTGACGATGAACACCAGCACGGACATCGACTTCCTGGCCGACAGGGGCGTCGTGGCCAAGGACTGGACCAAGAAGTTCCCCGACAACGCCTCGCCCACCACCTCGACCATGCTGTTCCTGGTGCGCAACGGCAACCCCAAGGGCATCAAGGATTGGGACGACCTGATCAAGCCCGGCGTGCAGGTCGTGGTCGTCAATCCCAAGACGGGTGGCAATGGCCGCTATGCCTATCTGGCCGCCTGGGGCTACGTGAAGAAGAAGGGCGGCACCGACGCCCAGGCTGCCGAATTCGTCGGCAAGCTGTTCAAGAACGTGCCGGTGCTGGCCCGCGGCGGCCGCGATGCCACCACGGCCTTCCTGCAGCGCAGCATCGGCGACGTGCTGATCACCTTCGAGTCCGAGGTGGTCTCCATCGACCGCGACTTCGGCACCGGCAAAGTGGATGCCGTCTATCCGAGCATCAGCATCCTGGCCGAGAACCCGGTGGCGGTGGTCGAGCGCACGGTCGCCAAGAAGGGCACCGGCGAACTGGCCAAGGCCTACCTGAACTACCTGTACTCGGACGAGGCGCAGGAAATTGCCGCCAAGCATGCGCTGCGCCCGCGTTCGCCGGCCGTGCTGAAGAAGCATGCCGACACCTTCAAGCCGCTGCAGCTGTTCACGGTGCAGGAGCTCTTCGGCAGCCTGGGCGAAGCGCAGAAGGTGCACTTCAACGACGGTGGCCAGTTCGACAAGCTCTACACCCCCGGCGCGCGCTGATTCCATGGCTGGTGTGACCTCACCGGCGCTGCCGACCCCGGCAGCGCCGGTTTCACGTTCAAGGGCCGGCGGTGCCAAGCGGGTGCTGCCGGGCTTTCACCTGACGCTCGGGTACACGATCTTCTATCTGTGCCTGATCGTGCTGATTCCGCTCAGCACGCTGGTCTTCAAGACCTTCACCATGAGCTGGGATCAGTTCTGGGTGGCCGTCACGGCGCCGCGGGTGCTGGCTTCGTACCGGCTCACCTTCGGCGCCTCCTTCCTGGCCGCGCTGGTCAACCTGTTCGCCGGCCTGCTGGTGGCCTGGGTGCTCGTGCGCTACAAGTTTCCGGGCAAGAAGCTCGTCGACGCGCTGGTGGACCTGCCGTTCGCGCTGCCCACCGCCGTCGCCGGCATTTCGCTCACCGCGCTGCTCGCCGGCAACGGCTGGATCGGCCAGTACCTGGAGCCGCTGGGCATCAAGCTCGCCTTCACGCCGGCCGGCGTGGTGATCGCGCTGATCTTCATCGGCCTGCCCTTCGTGGTGCGCACGGTTCAGCCGGTGCTGGAAGACACCGAGAAGGAGCTGGAAGAAGCCGCCACCTCGCTCGGCGCCACGCGCTGGCAGACCTTCCGGCTGGTGATCCTGCCCTCGATCACGCCGGCGCTGCTCACCGGCTTCGCCATGGCCTTCGCCCGCGCCATCGGCGAGTACGGCTCCGTCATCTTCATCGCCGGCAACATGCCCATGATTTCCGAGATCACGCCGCTCATCATCATCGGCAAGCTGGAGCAGTACGACTACCAGGGTGCCACCGCCGTGGCGCTGGTGATGCTGGTCTTCTCCTTCCTGATGCTGCTGGTCATCAACGCGCTGCAGGCCTGGCAGCGCAAGCGGGGGGTGTCGGCATGAGCACGCGCACGGCCGCCCCGAAGGGCGCTCGCGCCGTAGCGCGCAGCGCGGAGGCATTCAAATGAGTGGTGCGACCGGAATGCGCGCCGGCAGCGGCCGGGAGCGCGCGGGGACCACCGAGTCCCCCGCCGTGCGCTGGACGCTGATCGGCCTGGCGCTGGTCTTCATGTTCTTCTTCCTGGTGCTGCCGCTGGCTGCCGTCGCCACCGAGGCGCTGCGCAAGGGTTGGGGTGCCTATGTGGAAGCGCTGAAGGAGCCGGATGCCTGGTCCGCCATCGAGCTGACGCTGATCGTGGCGGCCGTCTCGGTGCCGCTGAACCTGGTGTTCGGCGTGGCGGCGGCCTGGGCCATCGCCAAGTACGAGTTCAAGGGCAAGGCCTTCCTCACGACGCTGGTGGACCTGCCCTTTGCCGTCTCGCCCGTCGTCGCCGGCCTGATCTACGTGCTGGTGTTCGGCGCGCAGGGCTGGCTGGGGCCGTGGCTGTCCGAGCACAACATCAAGATCATCTTCGCCGTGCCCGGCATCGTGCTGGCGACCGTGTTCGTGACCTTCCCCTTCATCGCGCGGGAGCTGATCCCGCTGATGCAGGCGCAGGGCACCGAGGAGGAGCAGGCCGCCATCGTGCTGGGCGCGAACGGCTGGCAGACCTTCTGGCACGTGACGCTGCCCAACATCAAGTGGGGCCTGCTGTACGGCGTGATCCTGTGCAACGCACGGGCCATGGGCGAGTTCGGTGCGGTGTCGGTGGTCTCGGGCCACATCCGCGGCCAGACCAACACCATGCCGCTGCACGTGGAAGTGCTCTACAACGAGTACCAGTCCGTCGCCGCCTTCGCCGTGGCCTCGCTGCTGGCGGTGCTGGCCCTGGTCACGCTGGTGATCAAGACGGTGGCCGAGTGGCGCCACGAGCGGGAGATGAAGGCCCTGGCCGAACTGCCACCCGAGCGGCCGGCGCCCACCGCCTGAGTCCGCCTTCCAGAGTGGCCCGCCGCCCGCGTGGCGGGCGCCCGAACAGAACAAGAGTTAGCCAAACCATGAGCATCGAAATCCGCAACGTCAGCAAGCGCTTCGGCGACTTCCATGCGCTGCGCGACGTCAGCCTGAACATCGATTCGGGCGAGCTGTTCGCGCTGCTGGGGCCCTCGGGCTGCGGCAAGACCACGCTGCTGCGCATCATCGCGGGCCTGGAAACCGCCGACACCGGCAGCATCCTGTTCAGCGGCGAGGACACCACCGACGTGCACGTGCGCGAGCGGCAGGTGGGCTTCGTCTTCCAGCACTACGCGCTGTTCCGCCACATGACGGTGTTCGACAACGTCGCCTTCGGCCTGCGCATCCGCCCCCGCCGGGATCGGCCCAGCGAGGCGCAGATCAAGGCCAAGGTGCTGGACCTGCTCAAGCTGGTCCAGCTGGACTGGCTGGCCGACCGCTACCCGGCCCAGCTGTCGGGCGGCCAGCGCCAGCGCATCGCCCTGGCGCGTGCGCTGGCGGTGGAGCCCAAGGTGCTGCTGCTGGACGAGCCCTTCGGCGCGCTGGATGCCAAGGTGCGCAAGGAACTTCGCCGCTGGCTGCGCCGGCTGCACGACGAGCTGCATGTCACCTCCATCTTCGTGACGCACGACCAGGAGGAGGCGCTGGAGGTGGCCGACCGCGTGGTGCTGATGAACAGTGGCCACATCGAGCAGGTCGGCTCGCCGCAGGAGGTCTGGGACCATCCGGCCAGCCCCTTCGTCTACGGCTTCCTGGGCGACGTGAACCTGTTCCACGGCCGGGCCCACGAGGGCGAGGTCGAGCTGCAGCAGGGCATGCGCTTTGCTGCGACGGAGGCAGACCGTGTTCAGGACGCCAAGGCGCTGGCCTATGTGCGTCCGCACGACTTCGACATCGCGCCATATGCGGCCGGCCAGGCGCAGGCGCACGGCATCGTCGCGCGCCTCACCCGTGCCATCGTGGTCGGTCCGATCGCGCGGATGGAACTCGAACCGGTGGAAACGAATCCGGATAATCCCGGAGGTGGAACCGTGATCGAGGTGCAGATTCCTGCCCAGCAGTTCCGCGAGTTGGGTCTGCGCGAGGGCGACACGGTGGTCGCGAGCCCGCGCCGGGCCCGCGTCTTCGTCGACCAAGGATCAGGGATTTGAACCAACTCTTCGACGCGCCCCGGCGCATTCACGGGCTCATCGCCGCGGCCTGCGTGGCCATGCTGGCATTTGGGATGTACCTGCAGCATGTGGTGGGGCTCGAGCCCTGTCCCATGTGCATCGTCCAGCGCTATGCGCTGATCCTGGTGGCGGTATTCAGCGCCCTGGCGGCCGCCACCGGCGGCAGTGGATTGCGCAAGTTCTGGGGCTTCGTGGCCTTGGTCTTCGCGGCGGGTGGCGCCTTCACTGCCGCGCGGCAGAGCTGGCTGCAATGGCATCCGCCGGAATTCGCGAGCTGCGGCCGTGACATCTACGGAATGATCGAGACCTTCCCGCTGCAGCGCGTCGTGCCCATGATCTTCCGCGGCAGCGGCGACTGCTCGCAGATCGACTGGACCTTCCTGGGCCTGTCGATCGCCAACTGGTCCTTCCTGTGCTTCGTCGTCTTCGGGCTGGTGTTTCTGGCGCTGCTCTTCCAGCGTCAGCGCCGCCGCTGACCGGCGCGCCCAGACATCGTCCTGTCTCTCGCCAAGGCCCCGCCGTGGTGCACGATGTGCCCGGCGGGGCTTTTGCATGCACGGAGGGTGTGCACGCCGTTGCTTGCCTGGGTTGGACCTGCGGTTTGTCCTCATCTCTTTAGAGGGGCCATGCCACTGAAACCTGGAGAAATGTCGCTAAAGTGACCAAGCCGGCAAGGAAGCCGGATCAACCCAAGGAAAGCACAGGAATGAGCAAGAAAGTCGCTTACGTCACCGGAGGCATGGGAGGCATCGGAACCGCAATCTGCCGCCGCCTGCATCAGGATGGATTCACGGTGATCGCCGGTTGCGGGCCGACCCGCGATTTCAGCAAGTGGCTTGCGGAGCAGAAGGAAGAAGGCTTCGAGTTCCACGCTTCCGTCGGCAACGTCGGCAACTGGGAGTCGACGGTGGAGGCGTTCTCCAAGGCCAAGGCCGAGCACGGCAGCATCGATGTGCTGGTCAACAACGCCGGCATCACCCGCGACCGCATGTTCGTGAAGATGACGCCCGACGACTGGAATGCCGTCATCGAGACCAACCTCAACAGCATGTTCAACGTCACCAAGCAGGTGGTGGGCGACATGGTTGAGAAGGGCTGGGGCCGCATCATCAACATCAGCTCGGTCAACGGCGCCAAGGGCCAGGCCGGGCAGACCAACTACTCGGCCGCCAAGGCCGGCATGCACGGCTTCACGATGGCGCTGGCGCAGGAACTTGCCACCAAGGGCGTGACGGTCAACACCGTGAGCCCGGGCTACATCGGCACCGACATGGTCAAGGCCATCCGTCAGGAAGTGCTGGACAAGATCGTCGGCACCATCCCGGTCAAGCGCCTGGGCGAGCCGAGCGAGATCGCCTCGATCATCTCCTGGCTGGCCTCCAGCGAAGGCGGCTATTCGACGGGCGCCGACTTCCCGGTCAACGGCGGCCTGCACATGCACTGAGCAGGGCCGTGTGCCCATCCGCCCCGGCGCCGCCGGGGCACGTCGAAGCCCGCCTTGCGCGGGCTTCGCGCTTCCGGGGCCAGGCAAAGCCCGGCGTCGCGGTGCGCCCGGCGGCGTCCTGCAAAATGGGTCGATGCACCATGGCGCCTCCCTCATCAGCACGATCGCAGCCGCCCTGGGGCTGGCACTCGCCCTCGGATTCATCGCCACCCGTCTGAGGTTGCCGGCGCTGGTGGGTTACCTGCTCGCCGGCGTGATCATCGGGCCCTTCACCCCCGGCTTCGTGGCCGATGCCGACATCGCCTCGCAACTGGCCGAGATCGGCGTGATGCTGTTGATGTTCGGGGTGGGCCTGCATTTCTCGCTGGACGACCTGCTGCAGGTGCGGCGCATCGCGCTGCCGGGCGCGCTGGTGCAGATCGTGGCCGCCACCTGCATGGGTGGGCTTCTGGCGCTGTGGTGGGGCTGGAGCCTCGGGGCGGCACTGGTCTTCGGGCTGGCGCTGTCGGTGGCCAGCACGGTGGTGCTGCTGCGGGCGCTCGAAAGCCTGGGCATCCTGGACACCCACACCGGCCGCATCGCCGTCGGCTGGCTGGTGGTGGAGGACCTGGCGATGGTGCTGGTGCTGGTGCTGCTGCCACCGCTGGCGCAGGTGCTGGGTGGCCGTGCCGAGGAGGGCAGCGATGGCTCCATGGCGTCGCTGGCCCGCACGCTGGGCGTCACGCTGCTGCAGGTCGGTGGCTTCGTCGCACTGATGCTGATCGTGGGCCGCCGCGTCTTTCCCTGGCTGTTGTGGCAGGTCACGCACACCGGCTCGCGCGAGCTGTTCACGTTGTGCGTGGTGGCGGCGGCGGTGAGCATCGCGTTTGCGTCGGCTTCCTTGTTCGGCGTCTCCTTTGCGCTGGGCGCTTTTTTTGCCGGCATGGTGATGCGCGAGTCCGAGTTCAGCCACCGGGCGGCGGAGGAATCGCTGCCGCTGCGCGATGCCTTCGCCGTGCTGTTCTTCGTGTCGGTGGGCATGCTGTTCGATCCCGGCGTCCTGCTCAGCCGTCCGCTGCAGGTGCTGGCCGTCGTGCTGGTGATCGTGGTGGGCAAGTCGGTGGCGGCCTGCCTGCTCGTGCTCGCCTTCCGCTATCCGCTGGCGACCGCGCTGACGGTAAGTGCCAGCCTGGCGCAGATCGGTGAGTTCTCCTTCATCCTGCTGGCGCTGGGCCTGCGCATGGAACTGCTGCCGCCGGAGGCGCAGAGCCTGGTGTTGGCCGGGGCGCTGGTGTCCATCGCGACCAATCCGCTGTGGTTCAGCGCCATCCAGCCGATCCTGAACTGGTTGCGGCTGCATTCCTCGCTGGCCCGGCGGCTGGAGGCGCGCGACGACCCGCTGGCGGAACTGCCCGCGACCACGGCGGCGCGCTACCTTTCACGGCAGGTGGTGCTGGTGGGCTATGGCCGCGTTGGCCGGCGCATTGCGGCGCAGCTTCGCGCCCACGACATCCCCTTCGTGGTGGCGGACCAGAACCGCGAGCTGATCGAGCGGCTGCGCGAGGAAGGCAGTGCGGCGGTCTGGGGCGATGCGGCGGAGCCGTCCGTGCTCATCCAGGCCCACATCGCGCGGGCGCGGGTGTTGGTGGTGGCCATC
Organism: Pseudacidovorax sp. 1753; assembly: GCF_040544975.1. Taxonomy (NCBI): domain Bacteria; kingdom Pseudomonadati; phylum Pseudomonadota; class Betaproteobacteria; order Burkholderiales; family Comamonadaceae; genus Pseudacidovorax; species Pseudacidovorax sp. 1753. The sequence goes on from NZ_JBEPKY010000020.1 coordinate 83,701, forward strand.
GCCGATCCACTGAACGTGCGTCAGATGATCGACACGGCCCGCGCGCTCAATCCCGAAGTGGAGGTCGTCCTGCGCAGCCACAACGAGGACGAGGCGCAACTGCTGCGGCAGGAACTGGCGGCGACGGTCTATCTGGGAGAGCATGAACTCGCCCAGGCCATGGCGGGCGACGTACTCCGCCGGGCGCTGCCACCGGTGCCGGCGGCGGCGTCATAGGTCCTCGATGACCAACGCGCGGTAACGCTGTCCCATCACGAAGGGGTTCTCGCGCAGCAGGCTGCGGATCCGCTCGACATCCTCGTCGTCCTCGGTGCGCACCAGCAGGCCGGCATGGCCCTCGCGGGCCAGGCGCACGTAGGCGCGAACGGTCGCGCCTTCGGTGCCGGGGGAGGGCAGCGGATCGTCGGCGTCCGATGCCGTGGCGCCGATCGGTCCAGTGATGGCCTCGGCAGGAACGAATGCGATGTCGTCGCTGGCCACGCCGCCCTGGGCGAGGGCCTCTGCCGCAGCCCGTGCCGCCTCGGCATCCCGGAACATCAGCAGTGCGTGCCCGGTCGGATAGAAGGTCTTGCCGAGGGTCGACAGCATGTCCGGGGTCAGGGCGAAAGGCTTCATGGGGTCTCCAGAGGTCGTGCGCCGGCCCGGCACCGGAAGGTGTAGCAGGTCAGCTGGAGTTGTGAACGTAGGGAGCCCCATCCCGTCGTCCTGTAGGAATCGGCCCTTGCGGGACGCCCGGATTTGTTAATAACTGCAGTTTGGTTGCGAAACGTGTTTCTAATTGTGAAGTTTTCGCTACCTTTGAAGTGACTTCGGCGCCTAGGATTGGCGGCATGAAAAGCGGTGTAGCGTTTCGTTGGCTTCCTTGCGTCGGGATCGGCGGCCTTCTGGCCGGTGCGACGGCGGCGTTGTGGATCGCGCCGCCGCGAACCTCCGGGGAATGGGCGGCGTGGGTCCAGGCGGCGTCGGTACTGGTGGCGTTGTGTCTGGCGCTGCGCCTGCAGTATGTGGCGGGTCGGCAGGCCGCGCGCCAGGCGGAGCAGGTGGCGACGCTCTTTGCCGCCAACATGCATTGGGTGTTCCGTGAGCTCAGCGACGCCTGCATCAAGCGCGCCTGGGCCGACTTTGCCGTGCATCGGCGTGTTCTGCAGGAGGTGCTGGCACAGGGCCGCGAAGTGAGCCTGCAGCAGATCGACGGCTCGGGCCTGGCCATGGTGACCAGCCTGCGGGCCATGGCGGTGGAAGGGCTGGAGATGGTGGCCAGCCACACCCCGCAGGGCGACTGGCACCAGTTGCATCGCTACTTCGAGAAGCGCTTGCCCAGCATTGCCGGCTGGCTGGCGCTGTACGGCCATCCGCCGGAAAACAGTGGGCCTACCGACTACCAGGGGCTGCGCACTTCGTTCGGGCAGTTCGGCTGAGCGCTGCGGTCCCGAACGGTCAGTGCGGAATCTCGGCCGAGCCGCCCGCGGCCTTGGGTGGCCTGCGGATGAGCAGGAGCAACGGGATGGTCACCGCGGTCAGCACCATCATGATCCAGAAGTCGTCGAGGTAGGCCACCATGGTCGCCTGGCGCGTGACCTCGGCGTTCAGGACGGCCAGGCCGGTCTGGGTGCCCAGGTCCATGGCCGGTGGCAGCGCCAGCAGCCCCTGGTTGCCCGGCGACACCAGCGCGGCCAGATTGGCATGCGCTCGGCCCGAGCCTTCTGTGAGCAGCGTCTGCACCACCGAAATGCCGACGCTGCTGCCGATGTTGCGCAGGAGGCTGAAGATCGGAGTGCCCTGGTTGCGCAGCCGCGCCGGCAGCGTGGCAAAGGTGGCCGTCGACAGCGGCACGAAGGTGAAGCCGATGCCAAGGCCCTGGATGAAGCCCGAGGTGACGATCAGCGTGCTGTCCATGTCCGGCGTGAAGCGCGTCATCTGCCACAGCGAGAAGGCCGTCAGGCCGAAGCCGGCGGCCATGATGGCGCGCACGTCGATCCGGTGGACCAACCGCCCGACCACGATCATGGCGATCATCGTTCCCACCCCGCGGGGCGCTGTGACCGCGCCGGTATAGACGACCGGATAGCCCATCAGCCCCTGCAGGAAGTTGGGCAGCAGCGAGGTGGTCGCGAACAGGATGATGCCGACGACGAACGCGAAGAACTGGCCGGTGACGAAGTTGCGGTCCTTCAGCAGGTCGCGGTTGAGAAAGCTCACGCCCTGCACGGTCCAGGTGTGGACGGCGAAGAAGGCGAGGGCGACCACGGCGCCGACCGCCTCCAGACGGATTTCCCACGAGTCGAACCAGTCCAGTTGCTCCCCGCGGTCCAGGAAGAGCTGCAGCAGGCCGATGCCCAGGCTGAGCGTCGCGAAGCCGAACACGTCGAGCTTCTCGGACTTTGGCCGGCTCTCGGGCAGGTAGCGTGCGATGCCCCAGAAGGCCACGATGCCCACCGGCAGGTTGATGAAGAACACCCAGCGCCAGTCCAGCTGATCCGTCAGCCATCCGCCCAGCAGCGGGCCCAGGATGGGGCCGATCATGATGCCCGCGCCCCAGATGGCCATGGCCTGGCCCACCTTCTCGCGCGGGTTGATGTCGAGCAGCACGGCCTGCGACAGCGGCACCAGGGCCGCCCCGAAGACGCCCTGAAGCAGTCGCGCGCCGACGATCTCGACCAGCGAGCCCGCGATGCCGCACAGCGCCGACGCCACCGTGAAGCCCACCACCGACACCAGAAACACCCGCCGCCGGCCCCACCGGCCGCAGAACCAGCCGGTCAGAGGCAGGGTGATGGCTGCCGCGACGATGTACGAGGTCAGCACCCAGGTGATCTGGTCCTGCGAGGCCTGCAGGCTGCCCTGCATGTGGGGCAGGGCGACGTTGGCGATGGTGGTGTCCAGTGCCTGCATGATCGTCGCCAGCATGATCGAGACGGTGATCATGCCGCGGTGGGGCACGGGGTTCTGGGGGGTGGGGGTCATGGGGCGGTCTCCTCGGGGCCGCGGGTCGCGCCGCCGTCGTGCAGCGAAGCCGGCACCGCCTCGGGTTGCCAGGCCAGCAGGCCCTCGCGGGCCTTGGCCAGGAGTGCCAGGAGCTGGGCCTGCTCGTCGGCGCTGAGGGTGACGAGACCATGGGCCAGCACCTCGTCGCTGATGGCGAGGGCCTGGTCCATGGCATCGAGGGCGCGGGGCGTGGCGTGAATGAGTTTGACGCGGCGGTCATTGGGCGAGGGCTCGCGCCGGATCCAGCCACCGGCCTCCATGCGGTCACAGAGCGTGGCGACGGCCATGGCGCTGGTTTCCAGGCTTTGGGCCACGGCAGCCTGCGACAACGGCTCGGGCTGCTCGGGATGTGCCAGCGCCCAGAGCAATCGGCATTGCGCCAGGGACAGACCCATCCGTTCCCGGGCCAGCCGGTCGAAGTGGGCGCCGTGCAGCTTGGCCACCTGGTTGACCAGAAAGCTGAAGCGTTTGGAAGGGTCGATTTTCATAAACATCTATATCGTAAGTATGTTTATTAAATGAGCCTGACTGGCTCGCGCCGCACTTGGGCGGCGGTTCTCGGCCGCCGCCAAGGCCGGATTTGCCGCGCGTATTGCTGGGACCTGGGAAAATGCCGGCCTCTTCCCGTTCCATGTATTCCCTGCGTGGCGCGGCTTCCTGTTTTCTTTCCCGTGGAACGAGCGTCGACGTTGACGCCCTTCGCCGGCCCCTCTTTCGACCGGCGCCTCTGCCCACCGCATGAACGACAAGGACCTTTCCTCATCACTGCAGGCGTCGATGCCCGTCGGCCGGCTCTCCGTGGCCCCGATGCTCGATTGGACGGACCGCCACTGTCGTTACTTCCACCGCCTGCTCAGCCGCCACGCCCTGCTGTACACCGAGATGGTGAACACCGGCGCCATCCTGCACGGCGATGCCGCGCGGCATCTGCGTTTCGACGAGACCGAGCACCCGGTCGCGCTGCAACTGGGCGGCAGCGAGCCCGCCGACCTGGCGGCCAGCGCGCGGCTGGGCGAGCAGTGGGGTTACGACGAGATCAACCTGAACTGCGGCTGCCCCAGCGAGCGGGTGCAGCGCGGTGCCTTCGGCGCCTGTCTGATGGCGGAGCCGGCGCTGGTGGCCGATGGCGTGAAGGCGATGCTGGACGTGGTGAGCGTGCCCGTGACCGTCAAGCACCGCATCGGCATCGACCGGGTGGAGAGCTACGACTTCGTACGCGACTTCGTCGGCACCGTGGCCGACGCCGGCTGCCGCCACTTCATCGTGCATGCGCGCAACGCGTGGCTCAAGGGCCTGAGTCCCAAGCAGAACCGGGAGATTCCGCCGCTGCGCTACGAGCTGGTGCACCGGCTCAAACACGACTTTCCTCAGCTGTTCATCGCCATCAACGGCGGCATCCAGATCGACGAACAGGTGCACGCGCAACTGCGCCTGCTCGACGGCGTGATGGTGGGCCGCGAGGCGTACCACAACCCGTGGTGGCTCTCGCAGTGGGACAGCGCCTTCTTCGGTGATGCGCCGCGTGAGGTGACGCGCGAGGAGGTGGAGGCGCAGATGTGCGACTACATGCGTCGTGAGAAACAGGCGCACGGCACGTCGTGGCAGTCGATCGCGCGGCACATGCTGGGGCTGCGCAACGGCCTGCCGGGCGCACGCCGCTGGCGGCAGGTGTGGAGCGATCACCGGCTGCGCGAGCTCGATCCGCACGAGGTGATGGCCCGGGCGCATGCGTCCGCCACGGCCGAGGTCTGACGCAGGGCGGGTGTCGGCGTCCCGGTCGCGCTGGCTGCGGTCGGCGGGTGCCGCATTCCGGCGCCGCAGAGCGCCAGGAAAAGCGGGGCGAGTCGCGCCTCAGGAGGCCGCTTCCAGCCCGTTCGCGAAATGCTCGCGCATGCGTGCCTCGGCCGCCTGCGCGTCCCGCGCTTCGATGGCAGCCACGAGGGCGCGGTGTTCCGCCAGCGATTCCTCGATGCGGCCCGCCTTCAGCAGCGAGTTGTGGCGATTGAGCTTCATCACCTTGCGCAGGTCGGCCACCATCTGGTCGCGCCAGCGGTTGTCGGCAATGGCCAGCAGCCGCATGTGGAAGCGCTCGTTGACGGCGAAGAAATGCTCCCGGTCGACGTGTCCGGGGCGGGCTGCGGCCTCCAGCTCCTCGTGCAGGGCGCGCAGCTCGGTGATCTGGGGCTCGGTTGCGCGGGTGGCGACCACGCCGGCTGCGTCGCTCTCCAGCAGGGCGAGCAGGTGGTACACGTCGGCCAGGTCGCGGTCGGACACCTCGGTCACATAGGCGCCGCGGCGCAGCTTCATCGTCACCAGGCCTTCGGCGGCCAGCACCTTCAGCGCCTCGCGCAATGGTGTGCGGCTGATGCCCAGTTCTTCCGCGATGCGCAGCTCGTCGATCCAGCTGCCGGGCTCCAGTTCGCGGCGGAAGATGCGCTGGCGCAGCAGCTCCGCCACCTCTTCATAGAGGGCGCGCGGGGTGAGGGTCAGGGCAGACATGTTGGCGACTGTATCGCAGAAGCAGGCCCTAATTCATAATTGAATTAATAATTACAGACAGCTAGACTTGCGGGATTCCCCGGGGTCGGCCAGCGTGGCCGCACTTCCGGCACCAGAGGTCAAGCGAGAGAGACGAAGCATGGCGGATTCCGAATTCAAGCCCTCCACCCTCGAAGACTGGTCGCGCGCCGCGGCCAAGTCGGCCCCCGGCGGCGACATCTCGGCGCTGAACTGGGTGACGCCCGACGGCATCACCGTCAAGCCGCTCTACACGGCCGCCGACCTGCAGGGCCTGCGCTACAGCGACACGTTGCCTGGCTTCGAGCCCTACATCCGCGGCCCGCAGGCCACGATGTACGCCGTGCGGCCCTGGACCATCCGCCAGTACGCGGGCTTCTCCACCGCCGAAGAGTCGAACGCGTTCTACCGCAAGGCCCTGGCCGCGGGCGGGCAGGGCGTGTCGGTGGCCTTCGACCTGGCCACCCACCGCGGCTACGACAGCGACCATCCGCGCGTGACCGGCGACGTCGGCAAGGCCGGTGTGGCCATCGATTCGGTGGAGGACATGAAGATCCTGTTCGACGGCATCCCGCTCGACAAGGTCAGCGTGTCGATGACCATGAACGGCGCCGTGCTGCCCGTGCTGGCCGGCTACGTGGTGGCGGCGGAAGAGCAGGGCGTGTCGCAGGACAAGCTCAGCGGGACCATCCAGAACGACATCCTCAAGGAGTTCATGGTCCGCAACACCTACATCTATCCGCCCGAGCCGAGCATGCGGATCATCGGCGACATCATCGAGTACACGGCGAAGAACATGCCGAAGTTCAACTCGATCTCGATCTCTGGCTACCACATGCAGGAAGCCGGCGCCAACCAGGCGCTGGAGCTGGCCTTCACCTTGGCCGACGGCAAGGAGTACGTGAAGACCGCCATTGCCAAGGGCATGGACGTGGACGACTTCGCCGGGCGCCTCAGCTTCTTCTGGGCCATCGGCATGAACTTCTACCTGGAAGTCGCCAAGATGCGGGCCGCCCGTCTGCTGTGGTGCCGGATCATGAAGGGCTTCAACGCGAAGAACCCCAAGAGCCTGATGCTGCGCACGCACTGCCAGACCTCGGGCTGGTCGCTCACCGAGCAGGACCCGTACAACAACGTCGTGCGCACCACCATCGAGGCGATGGCCGCGGTGTTCGGCGGCACGCAGTCGCTGCACACCAATGCGCTGGACGAGGCCATCGCGTTGCCGACGGAGTTCAGCGCCCGCATCGCCCGCAACACGCAGCTCATCATCCAGGAAGAGACGCACATCACCAACGTCATCGACCCCTGGGCCGGGAGCTACATGATGGAGAAGCTCACCCAGGACATGGCCGATGCCGCCTGGGCCATCATCGAAGAGGTCGAGGCCATGGGCGGCATGACCAAGGCGGTCGACAGCGGCTGGGCCAAGCTCAAGATCGAGGCCGCGGCGGCCGAGAAGCAGGCCCGCATCGATTCGGGCCGCGACGTCATCGTGGGCGTCAACAAGTACAAGCTCAAGAACGAGGACCCGGTCGAGATCCTTGCCATCGACAACATGAAGGTGCGCGACCAGCAGGTGGCGCGGCTGCAGCAGATCCGCGCGGCGCGCGACGGCACCAAGGTGCAGGCGGCGCTCGATGCGCTCACGGCCGCGGCCGAGAAGAACGAGGGCAACCTGCTGGACCTCAGCATCCAGGCCATCCGCCTGCGCGCCACGGTCGGCGAGGTGTCGGACGCGCTGGAAAAGGCCTTCGGCCGTCACCGCGCCGACACGCAGAAGGTGACCGGCGTCTATGCCGCCGCCTACGACTCGGCCGAAGGCTGGGAGGCGCTCAAGAAGGAGATCGACGCCTTCGCCGAGGACCAGGGCCGCCGGCCGCGCGTGATGATCTCCAAGCTGGGCCAGGACGGACACGACCGCGGCGCCAAGGTGGTGGCGACGGCCTTCGCCGACCTGGGCTTCGACGTGGACATGGGGCCGCTGTTCCAGACGCCCGAGGAATGCGCCCGCCAGGCCATCGAGAACGACGTGCATGCCGTGGGCGTGAGCACGCTTGCCGCCGGCCACAAGACGCTCGTCCCGGCCATCATCGAGGAGCTGAAGAAGCAGGGCGCGGACGACATCATCGTCTTCGTCGGTGGTGTCATTCCGCGGCAGGACTACGAGTTCCTGTACGAGGCGGGCGTGAAGGGCATCTATGGGCCCGGCACGCCGATCCCAGCCAGTGCGAAGGATGTGCTGGAGCAGATCCGGGCGGCTGTCGCAGCCTGATTGCTGTCCGCATGGGAGCGCCATTCAAGGTCTCGGTCGAGGCCATCATTGGCCTAGCTGGCCCTGCCCAGCGTCGCGCCATGGCCAAGGCCATCACGCTGCTCGAATCGACCCGCGCCGACCACCGCGCCCAGGCCGACGAGTTGCTCACGGCGCTGCTGCCCCACACCGGCCAGAGCTTCCGCCTCGGCATCTCGGGCGTCCCAGGTGTCGGCAAGTCCACCTTCATCGAGGCCCTGGGCCTGCACCTGATCGAGCACGGCCACCGCGTGGCGGTGCTCACCATCGACCCGTCGTCCACTGTGTCGGGTGGCTCGATCCTCGGCGACAAGACGCGCATGGAGCGTCTCTCGGTGCACGAGCAGGCGTACATCCGCCCCAGCCCCTCGTCGGGCACGCTCGGCGGCGTGGCCGAGAAGACGCGCGAGGCCATGCTGGTCTGCGAGGCCGCGGGCTATGACGTGGTGATCGTCGAGACCGTGGGCGTGGGCCAGAGCGAGACGGCCGTGGCCGGCATGACAGACATGTTCGTGCTGCTGCAACTGCCCAATGCCGGTGATGACCTGCAGGCCATCAAGAAGGGCGTGATGGAGATCGCCGACCTGGTCGTCATCAACAAGGCGGACATCGATGCCGATGCCGCCACCCGTGCGCAGGCGCAGATCACCTCGGCGCTGCGGCTCTTCGGCCATCACGGCAACCCGCAGCATGTACAGGCGATGCACGACGCGCACACCGGCGCCGAGGTGCGGCACTGGCTGCCGCGCGTGATGCAGCTCAGCGCCCTGACGGGCGCCGGCGTGGATCGCTTCTGGGCCGCCGTGACCGAGTTCCGCCAGTTGCAGACGGCCAATGGCCGACTGGCCGCGCGCCGCGAGAAGCAGGCCCTGGCCTGGATGTGGGAGCGCATCGAGGCCGGTCTGCGCCAGGCCTTCCGCCAGCATCCTCGGGTACGCGAACAACTTGCACGCGTCTCGGTGGAGGTGGCTGCCGGCCGCGTGGCCGCCTCCACCGCGGCGAGGCAACTGCTTGCACTGGCCGCGCAAGCCCCATCGACCGAACCCGGGACGGCGCCCGACGCGCCGCCCGTCTCAACCCCAACCGACAGGACACCATGAAGGACATCCTCGAAGAACTCGAACGCCGCCGTGCGCAGGCGCACCAGGGCGGCGGCCAGAAGCGCATCGACGCGCAACATGCCAAGGGCAAGCTCACGGCGCGCGAGCGCATCGAACTGCTGCTGGACGACGGCACCTTCGAAGAATGGGACATGTTCGTCGAGCACCGCTGCACCGACTTCGGCATGGCAGACAACAAGATCCCAGGCGATGGCGTGGTCACCGGCTACGGCATGATCAACGGCCGGCTGGTGTTCGTCTTCAGCCAGGACTTCACCGTCTTCGGCGGCGCGCTCAGCGAGGCCCACGCCGAGAAGATCTGCAAGGTGATGGACCAGGCCATGAAGGTCGGCGCACCCGTCATCGGCCTCAACGACTCGGGTGGCGCGCGCATCCAGGAGGGCGTGGCCTCGCTCGGCGGCTATGCCGATGTGTTCCAGCGCAACGTCATGGCCTCGGGCGTGGTGCCGCAGATCAGCCTGATCATGGGCCCCTGCGCCGGCGGCGCGGTGTATTCGCCGGCCATGACCGACTTCATCTTCATGGTGAAGGACTCCAGCTACATGTTCGTCACCGGCCCCGAAGTGGTGAAGACGGTGACGCACGAGAACGTCACGTCCGAGGAACTGGGCGGCGCCGTCACCCACACCACCAAGAGCGGCGTGGCCGACCTGGCCTTCGAGAACGACGTGGAGGCGCTGATGATGCTGCGCCGCCTCTACAACTACCTGCCGTTGTCCAACCGCGAGAAGCCGCCGGTGCGCCCCAGCGGCGATCCGGCCGACCGGGCCGACCTCTCGCTGGACACGCTGGTGCCCGACAACGCCAACAAGCCCTACGACATGAAGGAGCTGATCCTCAAGGTCGTGGACGACGGCGACTTCTTCGAGCTGCAGCCCGACTACGCCAAGAACATCGTGATCGGTTTCGCGCGCATGGAAGGCCAGAGCGTGGGCATCGTCGCCAACCAGCCGCTGGTGCTGGCCGGCTGCCTGGACATCAAGAGCTCCATCAAGGCGGCGCGCTTCGTGCGCTTCTGCGATGCCTTCAACATCCCGGTCGTCACCTTCGTGGACGTGCCCGGTTTCATGCCCGGGACCAGCCAGGAATACGGCGGCATCATCAAGCACGGGGCCAAGCTGCTCTATGCCTATGCCGAATGCACGGTGCCGAAGATCACGGTCATCACGCGCAAGGCCTATGGCGGTGCGTACGACGTGATGGCCTCCAAGCACCTGCGCGGCGACGTGAACCTGGCCTGGCCGCGCGCAGAGATCGCGGTGATGGGCGCCAAGGGCGCGGTGGAGATCATCTTCCGCGAGGAGAAGAAGGACCCCGAAAAGCTCGCCGCCCGCGAGGCCGAATACAAGGCCCGCTTCGCCAATCCCTTCGTGGCCAGCGCGCGCGGCTACATCGACGACGTGATCCTGCCGCACGAGACGCGCAAGCGCATCTGCCGCAGCCTGGTGATGCTGCGCGAGAAGAAGCTGGAGAACCCGTGGCGCAAGCACGGGAACATTCCTCTTTGATGAGCCCCGGAGCGCTACACATGTTCAAGAAGATCCTGATCGCCAACCGCGGCGAAATCGCCTGCCGCGTCATCAAGACCGCCCGCAAGATGGGCATCGCCACCGTGGCCGTGTACTCGGACGCGGACCGCGACGCCCGCCATGTGGAACTGGCTGACGAGGCCGTGCACATCGGCGCGGCGCCCTCGCGCGAGTCCTACCTGATGGCCGACCGCATCATCGAGGCCTGCAAGAAGACCGGGGCGGAGGCCGTGCACCCGGGCTACGGCTTCCTGTCGGAGAACGAGGCCTTCGCCAAGCGGGTGGAGGAAGAGGGCATCGTCTTCATCGGCCCCAAGCACTATTCCATCGCGGCCATGGGCGACAAGATCGCCTCCAAGAAGCTGGCGAACGAGGCCAAGGTCAACACCATTCCCGGCTACAACGAGGCCATCGACACGCCCGAGCAGGCGGTGGAGATCGCCAAGGGCATCGGCTATCCGGTGATGATCAAGGCCAGTGCTGGCGGCGGTGGCAAGGGCCTGCGTGTCGCCTTCAACGACAAGGAGGCGCTGGAGGGCTTCACCTCCTGCCGCAACGAGGCCCGCAATTCCTTCGGAGACGACCGCATCTTCATCGAGAAGTTCGTGGAGCAGCCGCGGCACATCGAGATCCAGGTGCTGGGCGACAGCCAGGGCCACGTCATTTACCTCAATGAGCGCGAGTGCTCGATCCAGCGCCGCCACCAGAAGGTCATCGAGGAGGCGCCGTCGCCCTTCATCAGCGATGCGACGCGCAAGGCCATGGGCGAGCAGGCCGTGGCGCTGGCCAAGGCCGTGAACTACCAGTCCGCCGGCACGGTGGAGTTCGTGGTCGGCAAGAACCAGGACTTCTACTTCCTGGAGATGAACACGCGCCTGCAGGTGGAGCACCCGGTCACCGAGTGCATCACCGGGCTGGATCTGGTGGAGCTGATGATCCGCGTCGCGGCCGGCGAGCCGCTGCCATTGACCCAGGCCGACGTGAAGCGCGACGGCTGGGCCATCGAATGCCGGATCAACGCGGAAGACCCGTTCCGCAACTTCCTGCCCTCGACCGGCCGGCTGGTGAAGTTCCAGCCGCCGGCCGAATCGCTGTCGGCCTCCGAGCCAAATGCGCCCGACGCTTATGGCGTGCGCGTGGATACGGGCGTGTACGAGGGGGGCGAGATCCCCATGTACTACGACTCGATGATCGCCAAGCTCATCGTGCACGGCCGCGACCGCGCGCATGCCATCGCGCTGATGCGCGAGGCGCTCAACGGCTTCGCGATCCGCGGCATCCACAGCAACATCCCCTTCCAGGCGGCGCTGCTGGCGCATCCCAAGTTCGTCAGCGGTGACTTCAACACCGGCTTCATCGCCGAGCACTATGGCCATGGCTTCCGGGCCGAGGACGTGCCGCACGACGACCCCGACTTCCTTGTCGCCCTGGCCGCCTATGCGCACCGCCGCTATCGTGCGCGCGCCTCGGGCATCAGCGGCCAGCTGGCGGGCCATGGCGTGAAGGTGGGTGAGCAGTTCGTGGTCGTCACGCTGGCCGCAGACGGCGAGCATCGCCACACGCCGGTGAGCGTGACCGACTTCCAGGGCGCCACGGGCGCGAGCGCGGTGCAGGTCGGGAGCCGCAGCTACCAGCTCGAAAGCCGCTCGCCGCTCGGCGGCATCCGCGTCGAAGGGCGCGTGAACGGCCAGCCGTTCACGGCCCAGGTCGAGCGCGGAGCCGGCAAGAACCCGCTGGCCCTGCGCGTGCAGCACAACGGCACGCAGATCGAGGCCATGGTGCTGTCCCCGCTGGGTGCGCGCCTGCAGTCGCTGATGCCCTACAAGGCACCGCCGGACATGAGCAAGTTCCTGCTCTCGCCCATGCCCGGGCTGCTGGTGGACGTCGCCGTCAAGGAAGGCCAACAGGTGCAGGCCGGCGAAAAGCTCGCCGTCATCGAGGCCATGAAGATGGAGAACGTGCTTTTCGCGGCGCAGGACGGCGTGGTGGGCAAGATCACCGCCGGCAAGGGCGAATCGCTGGCGGTCGATCAGGTGATCCTGGAGTTCAACTGAATGGGCGTGCCTACGACCGAGCGCATGGCCACGACCCTTGAACGTCCCGTGGTGCTGCGCCGTGCGGCACCTGCGGCCTCGGGTGCCACCGCCCCGCGGTGGCGCGTCGAGGAGGTGCAGGCCCTGCTGGACCTGCCCTTCAACGAGCTGCTGTTCCACGCGCAGACCGTGCACCGCGAACATTGGCCGGCGGGCGACATCGAGCTGGCGACGCTGCTGTCCGTGAAGACCGGGGGCTGCCCGGAGAACTGCGGCTACTGCCCGCAGTCCTCCGAGTTCGACACCGGCGTCAAGGCGCAGAAGCTGATGAGCGTGGAAGAGGTCACCGCTGCAGCGCAGGCCGCCAAGGACGCGGGCGCCACGCGCTTCTGCATGGGCGCTGCCTGGCGCGCGCCCAAGGACCGCGACATCGAGAAGGTGGCTGAACTGGTGCAGGCCGTGAAGGGCCTGGGCCTGCAGTCCTGTGCCACGCTGGGCATGCTGGAAGCCCATCAGGCCCGGGCCCTGCGCGACGCCGGCCTGGACTACTACAACCACAACCTCGACACCGCGCCCGAGTACTACGGCGACATCGTCGACACCCGCACCTACCAGGACCGGCTCGACACCCTGGCCCATGTGCGCGCCGCCGGCATCAGCGTGTGCTGCGGCGGCATCGTCGGCATGGGTGAGGCGCCGGTGCACCGCGCCGGCCTGCTGGCGCAACTGGCCAACCTCGATCCCTATCCGGAGTCGGTGCCCATCAACAGCCTGGTGCGCGTGCCGGGTACGCCGCTCGCCGACAGCGATCCCATCGATCCGCTGGACTTCGTGCGCGTGATCGCTGTCGCGCGCATCCTGATGCCCAAGGCCCGCGTGCGGCTGTCGGCCGGCCGACAGCAGCTGGGCGACGCGGTGCAGGCACTGTGCTTCCTGGCTGGCGCCAATTCGATCTTCTACGGCGACAAGCTGCTGGTCACCGGCAATCCCGATGTGGAGGCCGACCGGCAGTTGCTGGCCAGGCTGGGTCTGCGCGGCCACGACGTGGCTGCCAATGAAGGAGCATGCGAATGAGCACCCAACGTCCGTTCAAGGTCCTGGGCGTCCAGCAGATCGCCATCGGCGGTATCGACAAGCGGCGCCTGGCCACGCTGTGGGTCGACATGCTGGGGCTGGAGATGACTGGCACCTTCAAGAGCGACCGCGAGAACGTCGACGAGGACATCTGCGCCATCGGCAGCGGTGCCTTCAAGGTGGAAGTCGACCTGATGCAGCCGCTGGACCCCGAGAAGAAGCCAGCCGTGCACACCACGCCGCTGAACCACGTGGGCCTGTGGATCGACGACCTGCCGCGCGCCGTGGAATGGCTGACGGCGCAGGGCGTGCGTTTCGCGCCGGGCGGCATCCGCCGCGGCGCGGCCGGCTTCGACATCTGCTTCCTGCATCCCAAGGGCAACGAGGAATTCCCCATCTCCGGCGAGGGCGTGCTGATCGAGCTGGTGCAGGCACCGCCGGAGGTGGTGAAGGCCTTCGGCGCGCTGGCGGCGAGCGCTGGCTGAGGCCGCCCGCGCCGTCCTGGGCGGCAGACAAGCGCTGGTGCGCAGGTTGTTTGCCTACCGGTGGCGGTAGTCTCAGACGCCGGGGCGGCGCCAGAGGGCGAGCGCGCCTGCAAGCAGCCACATGCCTGCGCCGCAGCCCTTGTTGAGCCATTGCAGGCTGCGCTTCGACAACCAGCGCACGACCTGCGTCCCCGCGCCGGCGTAGGCGAGCATCACTGCCGTGTCGATGGCGATGAATACGCAACCCAGGACGAGGTACTGCGCTGCCTGAGGCGCATGCACGTCCACGAACTGCGGCAGGAAGGCTGCGAAGAAGAGCAGGGCCTTCGGATTCGTCAGGGCCACTGCCAGGCTGCGCAACAGGGCCTTGCTGCCCTGGGCCGGACCGTCGGGTGTGGCGGCGATGGCGGTGCGCAGGTCGGGCGCGGCGCTGCGCCACATCCTGAGGCCAAGCCACGCCAGGTAAAGCACCCCTGCCACACGCAGCGCATCGAAGACCCAGCGGGAGGCCGCCAGGATCGAGCCAAGGCCCAGCGCCACGACGCTGATGACCACCGTGCTTCCAAGGCTTGCACCGGCGATGCCCCACGCAGCCCGCCGCATGCCGCCTGCAATCCCGTTGGACAGGGCCAGCAGCATCGTCGGGCCCGGGGTGATCGCGAGGATGGCGGAGGTCAGCGCGTAGAGGGCGAGGGTGTCCGCAGCCATGCCTCTGGCGTGCTCAGTGGTGCGAGCTCGGCTGCCGCGCGGCGCGGGCGCGGGCCATTGCCGCCTCGACGGCACGGCGTTTGCGTTCCGCGGTCTCATCCGGCATCTGCTGCGACCCCTGCGTCGCGGGCGCATTGTCGGGCGGCGACTGACCAGCAACCGCGTTCCCCATTTCCAGCCGATGTGTGCGCGCAAGGTATCGCTGGCGGGCATGGTCCGCCTGCTTCTGTGACCAAGCGGCCCAGCCGCTGAGGCCAGGCGTGACCACTTCCAGGCCGATGCAATCCACCGGGCACACCGGCACGCACAGTTCGCAGCCCGTGCAGTGGGCTTCGATCACGGTGTGCATGCGCTTGTGGAACCCCAGGATGGCGTCCGTGGGGCAGACCTCCAGGCAGCGTGTGCAGCCGATGCACCAGGCTTCATCGATCACGGCCAGGGTTCGGGGCCCCTCGCTGCCGCATTCGGGGTCGAGTGGGCGTTCGTCCCGGCCGAGCAGTTGCGCCAGCCGCCGCACGCCCTCGGCGCCGCCCGGTGGGCAGCGGTCGATGTCGGCGCTGCCATCGGCCATTGCCGCCGCATAACCGGCACAGTCCGGGTAGCCGCATCGGGTGCACTGCGTCTGGGGCAGGGCGTCGAGCAGGCGGTCCCTATGCATGCGGGGCATGGGCTTCGCAGGTTCGTTGCTCAGGCGCGGGTGCGCCGGCGTGCGGGGGACTTGCGGGGAGCAGCGTCAGCTGCCGACGGCGAGGCGGCTGCCACAGGCGGCGGCTCGGCCATCTTGCGGGCGGGCTGTGACGTCTTGCGGACGGCCGCCTTGCGGGGCGCCGGGGCCGCTGCAGAAGGGGCGGGCGCTGCTTGCTCGGCCGGCACAGCGGCGGGCGTGATCGCACGTGGGGGGCGGCGGCGAACATCTTCCGCGGCCAGCGGAGCGTCATCGCGCGTCTGGGGCTGGTCATGCGCGGCGATGAAGGCGCGCACCTTCGGATAGACCCTCTCGCGCCAGCGGCGGCCGCTGAAGATGCCGTAGTGGCCGGCGCCGGCGACTTCGTAGTGCTCGCGGTGCTCCGCGGGGATCTGCGTGCACAGGTCGTGTGCGGCACGGGTCTGGCCCGAGCCGGAGATGTCGTCCAGTTCGCCTTCCACGGTCAGCAGCGCCGACTGGCGGATGTCCTGTGGCCGCACGCGCTCGATCTGGCCTGCCTCGTTGCGCACGTCCCAGGTGCCATGCACCAGCTTGAACTCCTGGAAGACGGTGCTGATCGTCTCCAGGTAGTAATCCGCATCCATGTCGAGAACGGCGTTGTACTCGTCATAGAACTTGCGGTGGGCCTCGGCGCTGGCATCGTCGCCCTTGACCAGATCCTTGAAATAGTCGTAGTGGCTGGTGGCGTGGCGGTCGGGGTTCATCGCCACGAAGCCGGTGTGCTGCAGGAAGCCGGGGTAGACCCGGCGCCCTTCGCCAGGAAAGCCCTGCGGCACGCGGTAGATGACGTTGTTCTCGAACCACTCGAAGCTCTTGTTCGTCGCCAGGTTGTTGACGGAGGTCGGTGAGCGGCGCGCGTCGATGGGGCCGCCCATCATCGTCATCGTGAGCGGCGTGGCCTCGCCGCGGCTGGCCATCAGCGAGATGGCCGCCAGCACGGGCACCGTCGGTTGGCAGACGCTCATCACATGGCAGTTGCCGTACTCGGCTTGAACGTGGCGGATGAATTCCTCCACGTAGTTGATGTAGTCGTCCAGGTGGAACTCGCCGTCGGACAGGGGCACCGTACGGGCGTTCTTCCAGTCGGTGATGTAGACCTTGTGGCCCTGCAGCATGGTGCGCACGGTGTCGCGCAGCAGCGTGGCATAGTGGCCCGACAGGGGCGCCACGATCAGCACGACCGGCTGGCTCTTGAGCGTGGCCAGCACCGCCGGGTCGTCCGTGTAGCGCTTGAAGCGGCGCAGCTGGCAGAAGGGCTTGTCGATCTCCACGATCTCGTGGATCACCACGTCGGCGCCGTCCACCTCGACGGACTGGATGCCGAACTCGGGCTTCTCGTAGTCCTTGCCCAGTCGGTAGAGCAGGTCGTAGCCGGCGGCCACCCGCTGGGCCATCGGCAACTGGCTGAACATGGAGCCGTTGCCATAGAGCTTGGAGACGGCCCGTGCGAAGTCCGCAAAGGGCTCCATCAACGAGCGCTGGGCTTCATAGAGGTGGTACAGCATGGGGTCTGGAGGCGCAAGTTTCGCTGCGCCGCAATATAGCAGCGGGTCCTGACGTGAGGGCGCGCGGGCGGCTGCGGCAGTGGCGCCGCGCGGCACAAGTCGCGGATCAGGATGTGAAAGGGGCGCCCGCGTCCTTGAACGCCGCAGAAATCGGGCGTTCAGCTGCCGACGTAGCGGCCCGGCCGGTGGTTGATCCAGAGGAACCCGCCCATCACCACGGCGCCGAGGATCGACCAGCCGACCCGTGCCGGCTCCACCACGAACAGGGCGGCCAGCAGCACGGCGCAGTCGATGGCCAGTTGCACCTTGCCGGCCCGCCAGCCGCGGCGCTCCTGCAGATAGAGCGAGATGACCGTGGCTCCGCCCAGGCTGGCCCGGTGGCGGGCCAGGAACAGGCAACCTGTGCCCAGCATCAGGCCGCCGAACACGGCGGCGAAGGCCGGGTGCAGCGCCTGGATCGAGATGAAGCGGGGCGCCAACTCCGTCAGCACGGACAGCAGCAGCACCGCCGCAAAGGTCTTGACGGTGAATTCGCCGCCCATCTGCTTCCAGGCAAAGCCGTAAAAGGGCAGATTCAGCAGGAAAAACCCCTGTCCGAGCCCGATCCCGGTGGCGTAGTGCAACAGGAAGGCCGCACCGGCGGTGCCGCCCGTGAGCAGACCCGCCTGGCCGAAGAGCACCAGCGCCATGGCCACGAACAGCGTGCCGGCGCACAGGGCCTGGATATCCTCGAAACGGGAATGGCGCAGCGACGGCAAGGGAGGGCGACCGGAGATGTCCATGGGGGGATGCTACGCAAGAAGTGCGCCGAGTGCCTTCGCTTCCGAATGAAATTTACGGATTGCAATCCGGGAAATCCACGACTTGCGCCGCCGACGGCACGGCTTGCCAGAAATGACCTTCATGCCCGTGGGTGACCCTGCCTCAGGCAATGGTTTTGCCTGCTGACACGTCTTGGCGCGCAACGCCCGGCCTGTAGGCGCCGGCGAGGGGCAACAGTGTGGTCACCCCGTAAGAAAGTCCGCTGTGACCGCCTTGCCCAGAGCCGACCATTGAAGGAGTTCGACCGTGATGCTGCAAGTCTCTGCCCGCCTGTCCACGATGAGCACGCCGCCGGCCGACCCGGCCGAATTGCCGGTCCAGCCCGACCGCGGCACGCCACCGACGCCCGGGCAGTTGCCCCCGTCGCCGGTGGTGCCGGCCATGCGTGGCAAGGTGTCCCTGCGCATGCGGGTGCATCACTCCTTCATGCGTGCCGCCGCCTTCAGGTGGCGCACCCTCTGAGCGCCGGCGCCATCGTCGGGCCAGCTTTGTGCTGGCCTAACAGGTGGTGAATGCCGACGCAAGCCGGGTCACTAATGCCGACCGTGTGCCTGTCCGTGGGCAATGTGATGCGATGCGGGGATTAATATCCTTCCATACCGCCTTCAGGTGGTCTTCGTTGTCGGCGCGTCGCCGATGTCCTGAATACGAGGGAAGGTATTCCATGTCCGTCACCCAGAATCTCGAAGCCGCTGCCAACGCCGTGGTCGAAGACCTTGCCAGCGATGTCCGCGGCGTTCTGTCCAACAAGGACCTCGAAGGCGTTCCCCAGCTCAAGGCGCTGAAGCAGCGCGTCGACACCAAGCTCGCGATCGCCCGTGAGCTGGCCGCCGAGAAGAGCAAGGTAGCGGCCAAGAAGGCCAAGGAGGCTGCCCAGACCGCCAATGCCTATGCGCACGATGAGCCCTGGCAGATCGCCGGTGCGGCCCTGGCCGTCGGCGTGCTGGTGGGCCTGCTGATCGGCAGCCGCCGTTGATGGCGACCATCCTGAGTCGCCACCCGCGCCCCTGCGGAGGAGGTCGGGCATGAGCCGACTGCTCGACATGCTGGGCCTGGGTCCGCGGCTGCGGCGCTGGAAGGCGGCCGGTGCGGAGGCCGCACTGGGTGTCCATGACCGTGCGCAACTGGCGGGCCTCGCCTGGCAGGATGCCCGTGCGCCGCTGGCGCAATCGGCGCTGCTGTCGGCGCTGCTGGCCCTGGTCAGTGTCGTGGTGGGTGTCGTTCTTTCGGCGGCCGTGGTCGTCCACTACTGGGATGGCCCGTTTCGTGTCCGCGCGGCCTGGTGGGTGGCTCTGGCGTGGACTGTCGTCTGGGTCGTGCTGCTGGCGTTGCTGCTGGCGCGGGTGAGGCAGACCTCGCAGGCCGTCCATCCCTTGGCGCAGGAACTGCGGCGCGACCTGTCCGGCGGTGCAGAGCCCGACGCCGCCCCGGCGCGGCCCGATCCCGTTCAGGTCGCGGCGATGCGTGAAGAAGTCCTGGCCCGGATCGCCGAGCAGCGCGCGCGGCGGGCGTTGTTGCAGGAGCGCCGTGCGGCCGCCGAGGCCGAGGCCGCAGCCCGTGCTGCAGCGCAACCGCCAACGCAGCCTCTGTCGGCCACTGCCATGCGCATGGCGCGTGAGCATCCCATCGCGACCGGTGCCGCAGCCGCTGCCATGGTTGCGGTGCTGGGCCCGCGGCGGCTGGTCCGCTGGGCCGGCTGGGCATTGCCGATCCTCTGGAAACTGCGCTGAATGCCGCCGAGGCCGGCCCCAGCGCCGGTCTCGCGCTTTTTTCCGGCCGCCGTGTAGGTCAGCGGGCGCCGCGCAGCGCCTTGGCCACCTCGGTCACCAGGCCCGGACCGCGGTAGATCAGACCCGTGTAGATCTGCACCGCATCGGCGCCCGCGGCGATCTTGGCCTGCGCATCGGCACCGCTCAGGATGCCGCCGACGCCGATGATCGGGAAATCGGCGCCCAGCGCTTCCCGCAGTTGCCGGATCACGCGGTTGCTCGCTTCGCGCACCGGTGTCCCGGAAAGCCCGCCCGCTTCCTGCCCATGCGGCAGCCCTTGCACCGCATCGCGCGCGAGCGTGGTGTTGGTGGCGATCACGCCGTCCATCCCCTGGCGACGCAGAGCGCCGGCAATGACGGCCACCTGCGCGTCTTCCAGGTCAGGGGCGATCTTCAGGAAGATGGGCGTGCGCTTACCGGTGCGCTCGTGCAACTGCGCCCGCCGGTCGGCCATCGCTCCCAGCAAGGCGTCGAGCGCCTCGTCGCTCTGCAGGCTGCGCAGGTTGGCCGTGTTGGGGCTCGAGATGTTGACGGTCACGTAGTCCGCGTGGGCATAGACGCCGTCCAGGCAGGCGAGGTAGTCGTCGGCAGCCCGCTCGATCGGCGTGCTCGCGTTCTTGCCGATGTTGAGTCCGAGCAGCATCGGCAGGCCGCCGCGGCGCTGGCGGAAACGCGCGCGCTTCACGTTGGTCACGAAGCTGTCCAGGCCTTCGTTGTTGAAGCCGAGCCGGTTGATCAGGGCCTCGGCCGCCGGCAACCGGAACATGCGGGGGCGCACATTGCCCGGCTGCGCCCGGGGGGTGACCGTGCCCACCTCCACGAAGCCGAAGCCCATCGCCGCAAAGGCGTCGATGCAGCGGGCATTCTTGTCCAGGCCCGCGGCCAGTCCCACGCGGTTGGGCAGGCGTAGGCCCGCCAGTTCGATGGGGTCTTCCACCCGCCTGGCCGTGTACAGCGCGGCCAGGGGCGTGTTCTGCGTCCTTGCCAGTTGCGCCAGCGTCAACTCGTGGGCCGCTTCCGCATCCATGCGAAACAGGAAGGGGCGGGCAAGGCCGTAGAGGCCGGGGGCGGGAGCGGGCATCTGATAATTCGCGTTTTTTCGGACAACCCAGGATTCTCCCCGATGCCCAACGCCGCCATGACCCAGGATGAACTCAAGGCCCAGGTGGGCCGCGCCGCCCTCGACCACGTGGTCCGGGGCGAGATCGTGGGCGTTGGCACGGGCTCCACGGTCAACAAGTTCATCGAGGCGCTCGCCACGATCCGCGACCAGATCAAGGGCGCCGTGTCCAGTTCGGAAGCCTCGACGCAGCGCCTGAAGGCCCTGGGCATTCCCGTGTTCGACAGCAACGAGGTCGATGAACTGGCGGTCTACATCGACGGGGCGGACGAGATCGATGGCCGCGGCTACATGGTCAAGGGCGGGGGCGCGGCGCTGACCCGCGAGAAGATCGTCGCGGCCCAGTCGCGCCGCTTTGTCTGCATCGCGGACGCCTCCAAGCGCGTGGAGGTGCTGGGCCGCTTTCCGCTGCCGGTGGAGGTGATCCCGATGGCGGCGCGCCGAGTGGCGCGCCAGTTTGCGGCCCAGGGCGGCACGGCCACGCTGCGCACGAAGGACGGCCAGCCGCTGGTGACGGACAACGGCCAGCACATCCTGGACGTGAACGGCCTGTCGATCCGTGAGCCGCTCGCCTTCGAGTCGGAGGTCAACCAGTGGCCGGGCGTGGTCACCGTGGGCGTCTTTGCGCACCAGAAGGCCAGCCTGTGCCTGCTGGCCACGCCGGAAGGCGTGCAGACGCTGCGCTACTGACCGCCAGCCGGGGCACTCCCGCCTCGGTGCTTAAAAGCGGATGCCTGCCGGATTGGCAGGCGTCGGCCCGATTGGTGGCGGGATGATGGGCGCTGGCGCTTCGGGGGCCGCCGGCACAGCGGGTGTGGCTACGGGTGCAATGAGCGGACGGGCCTGGGGCGGGGTGTACCCCGGCGGCAGACTGTTGCGGCCCGGATAGCCGGCCGCATCGAGATACTGCGACCACTGGGCATCGGCATAGCCGCGCAGCTGCTGGCTGCCGATGGCCAGCAGCGGCAGGCCGGTCTGGCCGCTGAGGCGCTGCAGCGCCTCGATCTCCAGATTGGTATTGACCGTGCGCTCCTGGAAGGGGATGCCGCGGCTGCGGAGCATGGAGCGCCCTTCATCGCAGGGGGCGCAGTCCCGCTGGGTATAGAGCGTGACCGGGTAGCGTTGCGCAAGCTGCCGCAGCTCGAAGGGCAGGGCTGCGGCGCCCGTGTCGATGTCGTTGCCGCTGGGCGCTTCGACCGGCCGGGCGGCCGTGGAGGGCGCACGGTCCGAGAAAGTGACCCGGCCCTGCGCGTCGATGGAGCGGTACAGGGGCTGGGCGCACGCCGCGCCCCACAGCCCGGCGGCGGCCAGGCCCACAGCGAGCAGCCACGCAGTCCGGCGGCGCAGGGCGGGGGCGGTAAGCGCGGCGCTCACGCCAACGCTTCTTCTGCGAGCGGCTCGCTCATGCCCTGGTGGCGCAGCAGGGCGTCGATGCTCGGCTCGCGGCCACGGAAGGCTTTGAACGATTCCATCGCGCTGCGGCTGCCGCCCGCTTCCAGGATCGCTTTGCGGTAGCGGCGGCCGGTCTCCACGCTGGGCAGGCCCTGGGCATCGACCGTCTCCTCGAAGGCCGCATAGGCGTCGGCCGACAGAACCTCGGCCCACTTGTAGCTGTAGTACCCGGCCGCATAGCCGCCCGAGAAGATGTGGGTGAACGTCATGGGCGTGCGGCTGAATTCGGGCGAGGGCAGCACGGCCACCTCGGCGCGCACTTCGTTCAACAGCGCCATCACGGCGCCGGGCTTGGCTTGGCTGGCGTCGAGCTGGGTGTGCAGCAGCATGTCGAACAGCGCGAACTCGATCTGGCGCAGCGTCTGCATGCCGCTCTGGAAGTTCTTGGCGGCGATCATCTTGTCGTAGAGCGCGCGGGGCAGCGGCGCACCGGTATCGACATGGGCCGTCATGTTCTGCAGCACGTCCCATTCCCAGCAGAAGTTCTCCATGAACTGGCTGGGCAACTCCACGGCGTCCCACTCCACGCCGCTGATGCCCGAGACGTCGTGCTCGTTCACCTGCGTCAGCATGTGGTGCAGGCCGTGGCCGAACTCGTGGAAGAGGGTGATCACGTCGTCGTGCGTGAGCAGCGGCGGCTTGCCGTCCACGCCCTCGGCGAAATTGCACACGAGGTGCGCAACGGGCGTCTGCAGCCGCTGGTCGTCGGGGCGCAGCCAGCGTGCGCGCACGTCATCCATCCAGGCGCCGCCACGCTTCGCCGCGCGGGCCGAGGGGTCCAGGTAGAACTGGCCCACCTTCTGCGCGCCCTGGGGCGTCTGACGCTCGATACGGTAGAAGACCACGCTCGGATGCCACACCGGTGCCTCGTCGCGGCGGATCTGCACCTCGAACAGGTTCTGCACGATCTTGAAGAGGCCGTCGAGCACCTTGGGCGCCGGGAAGTAGGGCTTGACCTCCTGCTCGCTGAAGGCGTAGCGGGCTTCCTTCAGCTTCTCGCCGACGTAGCTCCAGTCCCAGGGCTGCGGATCGGTGATGCCCAGTTCGCGGCTGGCGAAGTCGCGCAGCTGCACCACGTCGCGCTGGCCGTAGGGTTTGGCCTTGGCCGCCAGGTCGCGCAGGAAGCCGATCACCTGCTCGGGCGATTCCGCCATCTTGGGCACCACCGACAGTTGGCCGAAGTTGCGGTAGCCCAGCAGTTGCGCCTCTTCCTGGCGCAGCTTCAGGATCTCGAGGATGAGCGGGGTGTTGTCGAAGGCCGGGTCGCCGAACTCGCTGGCGCGGGTGACATAGGCGCGGTAGAGGCGTTCGCGCAGCGCGCTGCTGCGCGCGAACTGCATCACCGGCAGGTAGCAGGGCATCTTGAGCGTGAGCTTGTAGCCGGCCTTGCCGTCAGCCTCTGCCGCGGCGCGCGCGGCGGCCACCACGTCTGCTGGTACACCGTCCAGGTCGGACAGCTCGGCATAGAAGGCGAAAGCGTCGGTGGCGTCCAGCGCGTGCTCGCTGAACTTCTGGCTGAGCTCGGCCTGGCGTTCCTGGATCTCTGCATAGCGCTCGCGTGCCGCGCCTTGCAACTTGGCGCCGCCCAACACGAAGTTTCGCATCGCATTGGCGTGGGCCTTGCGCTGCTCGGCGTTGAGGGTGGCGACGTCGATGGCCTTGTACTTGGCGTAGAGGCGCTCGTCTGCGCCCAGGCGCGTCCAGAAGGCGGTGACGCGCGGCATGGCCTCGTTGTAGGCCGCCCGCAGCGCAGGCGTATCGGCCACGGCGTTGAGATGCCCTACGGCGCCCCAGGCGCGGCCCAGGCGCTCGGTGGCCACGTCCAGGACCCGGGCAATGGCGCCCCATTCGGCGGGGAAGGCGGGGGCCGTGACCTGCTCCAGTGCCGCTTCGGCCTGCTGCAGCAGCGCGTCGATGGCGGGGGCCACATGTTCGGGCTGGATGCGGTCGAACAGGGGCAGATCGGAGAAGTCGAGCAGCGGATTGGAGGTCATGCTGCCGATTTTGAGGCAAAGCCCGGCGCTTCAAGCGGCGGACATCGCCATGGCCGCGATGCAGGCCGGCTATTGCGGCCCCGGCATCCGCGGCGGCTCAGGCTGCGGCGACGCGCTCGGCGGATTCGAGCGTGTTGACCAGCAGCATGGTCACCGTCATGGGGCCGACACCGCCGGGAACCGGCGTGATCCAGCCGGCCACCTCCTTGACGGCCGCGAAGTCCACGTCGCCGCAGAGCTTGCCCTGCTCGTTGCGGTTCATCCCCACGTCGATGACGATGGCGCCCGGCTTGACCATGTCGGCCGTCACCGTGTTGCGCCGGCCCACGGCGGCCACCACGATGTCGGCCTGGCGCACATGGTGGGCCAGGTCGGCGGTGGCGCTGTGGCAGATGGTGACGGTGGCGTTCTTGGCCAGCAGCATCAGCCCCATCGGCTTGCCCACGTTGTTGCTGCGGCCGATGACCACCGCATGCTTGCCTTTGATGGGCACGCCGGTGCTCTCCAGCAGCTTGATGCAGCCGTAGGGTGTGCAGGACCAGAAGCCCGGCAGGCCGGTCATCAGCGCGCCGGCGCTGGCCACGTGGAAGCCGTCCACGTCCTTCTCGGCCGCGATGGTCTCGATGACCTTGTCGGCATCGATGTGTTTCGGCAGCGGCAGTTGCACCAGGATGCCGTGGATCGCCGGATCGGCATTGAGGGCGCGCACCCGCTCCAGCAGGTCCGCCTCGGTCATCGTGGCCTCGTAGCGCTCCAGCACCGAGTGCATGCCGGCCTGCTGGCAGGCCTCGACCTTCTTGCCGACGTAGACCTGGCTGGCCGGGTCTTCGCCGACCAGGATCACCGCCAGGCCCGGCGTGATGCCGCGGGCCTTGAGGGCGGCAGTGCGCTCGGCCACTTCGGCGCGGATCGTGCGGGCCACGGCATTGCCGTCGATGAGTTGTGCGGTCATGGGATGTGCTGGAAAGTGGAATGAAAAACGCCCGCGGCCAAGGCCGAACGGGCGTGATGAAGGAGCGGTGGGGCGAGCTGCCGGCGTCAGGCCTTCGCGGTCTGGCCCAGGGCGATCTTCAGCAGATCGGCCACCGTGTTGGCGTTGAGCTTTTCCATGATGTTGGCGCGGTGCGCCTCCACCGTCTTGATGCTGATGCCCAGGTCGTCGGCGATCTGCTTGTTGAGGCGGCCGGCGACGATGCGCTCGAGCACCTGCGATTCGCGGCCAGTGAGCTTGGACAGCAGGGCGTCGCGGCTGGCCGATTGCTGGTACTGCGCGAAGGCGGTGCGGGCGTGTTCGAGCATGCGCTCGACCAGCGACACCAGGGCTTCTTCGTTGAAGGGCTTCTGGATGAAGTCCATCGCCCCCTTCTTCATCGAATCGACCGCCATCGGCACGTCGCCGTGCCCGGTGATGACCACGATGGGCAGCGGCGATTTGCGCTCGATGAGCTTGTCCTGCAACTCAAGCCCCGACATGCCGGCCATGCGGATGTCGACGATCAGGCAGGCCACTTCGCGCGGGTCGTAGCGGGCCAGGAAGGACTCGGCGGATTCGAAGCAGCGGACCCGGTAGTCCTTGCCTTCGAGCAGCCACTGGAGCGAGTCGCGGACGGCCTCGTCGTCGTCCACCACATAGACCGTGCCCTTCTTGGGGATCAAACTCATGCGCTTACCTTTGCCTCTCAGGAAATCGAGGAGCCTGCGCCGGCCTTGCCTGCCGCGGCGGGCGGTTGGCCGGTGGCGGTCCAGTCGGGGGAACGGTCGTCGGTCGCTACGGAATCCGGAGCGCCGTCCACTGGAATCCAGAAGGAGAAACGGCAGCCGACGACCTCCGATCCATTGTAGAGGTTCTCCGCCTGCATCCTGCCCCTGTGCGACTCGACGATGCTGCGGCACAGGTTGAGCCCGATGCCCATGCCTTCGGCCTTGGTAGAGAAGAAGGCCTCGAACAGCCGCTCCATCACCTCGGGCGCCAGGCCCTTGCCGGTGTCCTGAACGGCGAACTCGATGGCCTGGTGACCCTCGACCTTGCGCGGCACGACACGCAACTCCACCGTACGGCGCGCCGGCGGGCGCTGGGCCATGTCGATGGACTCGGCGGCGTTCTTCATCAGGTTGACCAGCACCTGCTCGATGAGGATGGGGTCGACATGCACCGTCGGCAACCGTGCCGCCACATAGTGGTTGAGCCGCACGTTGCGGCGCTTGAGCTCGATGCCGGCCAGCTCCACCGCCTCGCTCACCATGGTGGCCACCTCGGCGGGCGTGCGGTTGGGCTCGCTGCGTTTCACGAAGGTGCGGATCCGCTGGATGATCTGGCCCGCCCGCTGCGCCTGCTTGACCGTTTTTTCCAGTGCGCCCAACAGGGCCTCGGTGTCGATCTGCTGGCCGCGGATGCGCGACATCATGCCGTTGCAGTAGTTGCTGATGGCGGCGAGCGGCTGGTTCAACTCGTGCGCCACGCTGGAGGCCATCTCGCCCATCGTGATCAGGCGGCTGGCGGACTGGGCCCGGTCGGCCTGCTGGGCGGCTTGTTCCTCGGCGTCGCGGCGGGCGGTGATGTCGGTGGCGATCACCAACTGCGCCAGGCGGCCGTCCACCCAGGTCAGGTAGCGCGAGCGCACCTCCAGCCACTTGTTGAGGTGCGGCACGAAGATCTCGTTGTTGGCCAGTTGGGCGGCCGTGAGCGCGTCGGTGGGCAGGCCGGCCAGCGGGTCGACGTCGTCCAGGTCGTTCCCGTGGCTGGGCGAGGGCGCGGCCCCGGCCTGCGCGACCATGCCCAGGTGGCCCACCGTGTCCGAGCCGAACCAGGCCCGGTACATCTTGTTGGCGAAGAGCAGTTCCTCGCTGCCCAGCGGCGCCACCGACACCGAGGCGTCCAGCGCCTCCAGCACGGTGGTGAAACGCTCGTGGGAGGCTGACAACTGCTCGCGGATACGGGTCGGCTCCGTGATGTCGGTCATCGACGTCATCCAGCCCGTCTGGTGGCCATGGGCGTCGACCAGTGGCGACACATACAGCCGGGCCGGGAAGATCGTGCCGTTCTTGCGCCGCACCCGCACCTGGAAGCCGCCCGGCAGCGCCCGGCCGTGGATCTCTTCCTCCAGGCGTTCGTTCATCAGCTCGGTGTCCGACTCCAGCCAGTAGGGGAAGGGCGGCTTGCGGCCCACGAGCTCTTCCTCGCTCCAGCCGGTCATGGTGCAGAAGGCGGCATTGACATAGCTGATGCTGCCGTCCAGGTCGAGAACGCGCATGCCGGTCAGCATCGAGTTCTCCATCGCACGGCGGAAGTTCGTCTCCGCCTGCAGGGCCTGCTGGGCCGCCATGCGCCGTCGGGTGTGCCGCCAGGTACCGATCAGCAGGCCGCTGGTGAGCACCGACAGCGCCGCCACCAGCCAGAACAGCCCGTTGCCGATCAGTCCGAGGGAGGTTCGCCAGGCCTGCGCGCGCAGCACGAGGCTGTTGCCGACCGGGGAGACGGGCACCTCGTACTCGTTGGTGGGCTCCGCCCACGGCAGAGGCCGGGATTCGGCCGGGCTGCGGCTGTTGGTCGTTGTGCCGGCCAGCAGCTTGCCGGTACTGTCCAGCAACGAGACGGCGTACTTGGCAGAGACCTCGGGCGGAATGCCATAGCGCAGAAGCCCATCGACGGAGAACTCGCCCAGCACGGTGCCCGCGAACAGGCCCTGGTCGAACAGCGGAATGTGCAGCTGCAGCGGCGCGGTGCGGTCGCCCGTGGCGTTGGGCTGCGAGTAGACCGGCTGGGCTAATTCGCGCGCGAGCGCGTAGTGGGTCTCGATGTCGCCTGGCCGCAGCAAGTCGCCGGCCATGTGCTGCTGTGCAGGCGGCACGCTGGGCGAGGCATAGGTTGCGCGCCAGACCCGCCGGTCGTCGATCCAGCTGACCGACTGCAGCTCCGGGAACTGGCTGACCAGCGACTCGGCGCGGCTGGTGAATTCGATGGCGTCGACTTCATGGTTGCTGGCGTCGCGCGCCAGGCGCATCAGCTGCTCCTGCCGCTCCAGAAGGCGCAGGCGCAGCCGCTGCTGCGCATATTCGACATCGCGGCGCACGGATTCGCGTTCGCGCTCCAGTTCCTCCGCACGCAGATACCAGAAGGCCGCCACGATGGCGGCCAGGAACAGCAGCACCGCCGCCATCGGCACCAGCATCGCCACACTGTCCTGCAGCGGCGGGGTCTGGCGTTTCCACCAGCGTTGCCACCACGACACGAGTGGGAGAGGATGGCCGGCGGTGGGCTCGGGGGGAGGACGCATCGCGCGAGTTTAGAAGAGCGCCTGCCCGGCAATTTCTGCTGCAAAGCAGCATGAATTTCGTATTAAGAAACGCCATGGCACCATTTGGAATCGCCATTTTTTTATGAGACACTGCGCCGCCCGCGCGATGCGGCCTTTCTTCCTCTCTCAATTAACGTACGCCACGTACACACCGATTCAAGGAGACCCGGATGTCGGCCAACCCCGAGAAACCCACTGGCGCCGCAGCAAACGAAGCTGACGTGCAGGAGATGCAGGAATGGAAGGACGCGCTGTCTGCCGTCATCCAGAACGAAGGCGCCGATCGGGCGCATGCCCTGCTCGAAGAGCTGCTGGAGCATGCGCGCCAGAACACGGTGGACATGCCTTTCTCGGCCAATACAGGCTATGTGAACACCATCGAGCCCAGCGAGGAAGCCCGCAGCCCCGGCAACCTCGAGATCGAGCAGCGTCTGCGCGCCTACATGCGCTGGAATGCCATGGCCATGGTGGTCAAGGCCAACCGCCACCATCCGCCCGAGGGCGGTGACCTGGGCGGCCACATCGGCTCCTTCGCCTCGCTGGCCAGCATGTTCGGCGCCGGTTTCAACCACTTCTGGCACGCCGAGACCGAGAACCACGGCGGTGACCTGCTCTACATCCAGGGCCATGTCTCGCCCGGCATCTATGCGCGCGCCTACCTCGAAGGCCGCCTCACCGAAGAGCAACTGCTGAACTTCCGCCAGGAAGTCGACGGCAAGGGCCTGTCCAGCTATCCCCACCCCAAGCTGATGCCGGAGTTCTGGCAGTTCCCGACGGTGTCCATGGGCCTGGGCCCGCTGATGGCCATCTACCAGGCGCGCTTCCTCAAGTACCTGCATGCCCGCGGCATCGCCGACACCGCCAACCGCAAGGTCTGGGTCTTCTGCGGCGACGGTGAAATGGACGAGGTCGAATCGCTGGGCGCCATCGGTCTGGCCGCGCGCGAGAACCTCGACAACCTGATCTTCGTCATCAACTGCAACCTGCAGCGCCTGGACGGCCCGGTGCGGGGCAACGGCAAGATCATCCAGGAGCTCGAAGGCGAATTCCGCGGCGCCAACTGGAACGTCATCAAGCTCATCTGGGGCAAGGGCTGGGACGCCCTGCTGGCCAAGGACCATGACGGCGCCCTGCGCAAGATCATGATGGAGTGCAACGACGGCGACTACCAGGCCATGAAGGCCAACGACGGCGCCTACGTCCGCAAGCACTTCTTCGGCCGCGATCCGCGCACGGCCAAGATGGTCGAGCACATGACCGACGACGAGATCTGGAACCTGCAGCGCGGCGGCCATGATTCGCAGAAGGTCTACGCCGCCTTCCACGCCGCGCAAAACCACACCGGCCAGCCCACCGTGCTGCTGGTCAAGACGGTCAAGGGCTTCGGCATGGGCAAGATTGGCGAGGGCAAGAACACGGTCCACCAGACCAAGAAGCTGGGCGACGAGGACATCAAGGCCTTCCGCGACCGCTTCAACATCCCGATCCCCGACAGCCAGATCGCGGACCTGCCCTTCTACAAGCCGGCCGACGACACGCCGGAAATGAAGTACCTGCACGAGCGCCGCAAGGCACTGGGCGGCTACCTGCCGCACCGCCGCACCAAGGCCGACGAGAGCTTCACCGTGCCTTCGCTCGACACCTTCAAGGCCGTGCTCGAGCCCACGGCCGAAGGCCGCGAGATCTCGACCACCCAGGCCTACGTGCGCTTCCTGACGCAGCTGCTGCGCGACAAGGCCCTGGGCCCGCGTGTGGTGCCCATCCTGGTCGACGAGGCCCGCACCTTCGGCATGGAAGGCCTGTTCCGCCAGGTCGGCATCTACAACCCGCATGGCCAGCAGTACACCCCGGTCGACAAGGACCAGGTCATGTACTACAAGGAAGACAAGGCCGGCCAGATCCTGCAGGAAGGCATCAACGAGGCCGGTGGCATGTCCAGCTGGATCGCCGCCGCCACCTCGTACAGCACGAACAACCGCATCATGGTGCCGTTCTACGTGTACTACTCGATGTTCGGCTTCCAGCGCATCGGCGATCTGGCCTGGGCGGCCGGCGACATGCAGGCCCGCGGCTTCCTGCTGGGCGGCACCTCGGGCCGCACCACGCTGAACGGCGAAGGCCTGCAGCACGAGGACGGCCACAGCCACATCCTGGCCAACACCATCCCCAACTGCGTCAGCTACGACCCGACCTTCGCGCATGAAGTGGCGGTGATCCTGCATCACGGTCTCAAGCGCATGGTGGAGAAGCAGGACAACGTCTACTACTACCTGACGCTGCTCAACGAGAACTACGCGATGCCCGGCCTGCAGCCCGGCACCGAAGAACAGATCATCAAGGGCATGTACATGGTCCGCCAGGCGCCGGCCCTGGACAGCAAGGCGCCGACGGCGCAGCTGCTGGGCAGCGGAACCATCCTGCGCGAATCCTTCTTCGCCCAGGAACTGCTGGAGAAGGACTGGGGCGTCGCCGCATCGGTCTGGAGCTGCCCGAGCTTCAACGAGCTGACCCGCGACGGCCAGGACGCCGACCGCTGGAACCTGCTGCACCCGACCGAGACGGCCCGCGTGCCCTTCGTCGCGGAGCAACTGGGCAAGACCACGGGCCCGGTGGTCGCGTCCACCGACTACATGAAGGCTTATGCCGAGCAGATCCGTCCCTTCATCCCGAAGGGCCGCAACTACAAGGTGCTGGGCACCGACGGCTTCGGCCGCTCGGATTTCCGTAGCAAGCTGCGCGAGCATTTCGAGGTGAACCGCCACTACATCGTGGTCGCCACGCTCAAGGCCCTGGCCGAGGACGGCGCCGTGCCGACGGCCAAGGTGGCCGAGGCCATCAAGAAGTACGGCATCAACGCCGACAAGATCAACCCGCTCTACGCGTAATCCACCCACGGAACTGAAACGCCTCGAAGGCGGGAGACACGAACATGGCAGCAGTGGAAGTGAAAGTGCCCGACATCGGCGACTTCGACGAAGTCGCGGTGATCGAAGTGCTGGTCAAGCCCGGTGACACGGTCAAGGCCGAGCAGTCGCTGATCACGGTCGAATCGGACAAGGCCTCGATGGAGATTCCGTCGTCGGCCGCCGGCGTGGTCAAGGAAGTCAAGGTCAAGGTCGGCGACAAGGTCAAGGAAGGCTCGATCGTCCTGATCCTGGAAGGCGAGGGCGAGGGCGAGGGCGCTGGCGCGCCGGCCGCACCGGCTGCAGCGCCGGCCGAGGCCGCCGCGCCCGCCCCGGCGCCGCAGGCCGCGCCCGCGCCGGCACCAGCCGCCGCGGCGCCGGCTGCGGCCTCGGGCCCGGTCGAGATCAAGGTGCCCGACATCGGCGACTTCAAGGACGTCGCGGTGATCGAGGTGCTGGTCAAGCCTGGCGACGTGGTCAAGGCCGAGCAGTCGCTGATCACGGTCGAGTCGGACAAGGCCTCGATGGAGATTCCGTCGCCGGCCGCCGGCACGATCAAGGAACTCAAGGTCAAGGTGGGCGACACGGTCAACATCGGTGACCTGATCGGCATGCTGGAAGGCGCCGCCGGCGCCGCGCCCGCTGCCGGCCCGGCTGCACCCGCACCGGCACCGGCCCCGGCGGCGAGCCCGGCCCCCGCGCCTGCCCAGGCGGCCGCGGCGCCCGCACCGGCGGCTGCCAGCGTGCCTGCGCACGACCCGACCAAGACGCCGGCCACCGGCCTGCCGCATGCCTCGCCCTCGGTGCGCAAGTTCGCCCGCGAGCTGGGCGTGCCGCTGGAAGAGGTCAAGGGCAGCGGGCCCAAGGGCCGCATCACCCAGGAGGACGTGCAGGGCTTCACCAAGGCTGTGATGAGCGGCGCCACGCAGACGAAGGCGCAGGTGGCCAAGGCCCCGGCCGGCGGTGGCGGCAGCGCCGATGGCGCGGCCCTGGGCCTGCTGCCCTGGCCCAAGGTCGACTTCGCGAAGTTCGGCGCCGTCGAGCGCAAGGACCTGTCGCGCATCAAGAAGATCAGCGGCGCCAACCTGCACCGCAACTGGGTCATGATTCCGCACGTCACCAACAACGACGAAGCGGACATCACCGAGCTGGAAGCCTTCCGCGTCTCCACCAACAAGGAGAACGAGAAGTCGGGCGTGAAGGTCACCATGCTGGCCTTCGTCATCAAGGCCGTGGTCGCGGCCCTGAAGAAGTTCCCCGAGTTCAACACCAGCCTGGATGGCGACACCCTGGTCTACAAGCAGTACTTCAACATCGGCTTCGCGGCGGACACGCCCAACGGCCTGGTGGTGCCGGTGCTCAAGGACGCCGACAAGAAGGGCATCCTGCAGATCAGCCAGGAGATGGGCGAGCTGGCCAAGAAGGCCCGCGACGGCAAGCTGGGTGCGGCTGACATGCAGGGCGGCTGCTTCTCGATCAGCTCACTGGGCGGCATCGGCGGCACGCATTTCACGCCCATCATCAATGCACCCGAAGTGGCCATCCTGGGCCTGTCCAAAGGTCAGATGAAGCCGGTGTGGGACGGCAAGCAGTTCGTGCCGCGCCTGACGCTGCCGCTGTCGCTGTCGTACGACCACCGCGTCATCGATGGCGCCCTGGCCGCGCGCTTCAATGCCTACCTGGGTCAGCTGCTGGCGGACTACCGCCGCATCGTGCTGTAAGGAGACCACGGCATGAGCGAACAACAGGTCAAGGTTCCGGACATCGGCGACTTCAGCGAAGTGGCCGTGATCGAGGTGCTGGTCAAGCCGGGCGACACCATCAAGGTCGAGCAGTCGCTGATCACGGTCGAGTCGGACAAGGCGTCGATGGAGATTCCCTCCAGCCACGCCGGCGTGGTCAAGTCGGTGGCCGTGAAGGTGGGCGACAAGGTGAGTGAAGGCTCGGTGGTGCTGACCATCGACGCGGCAGAGGCGGCTGCTTCGGCGCCCGCACCGGCTGCCTCGCCGGCGCCTGCAGCGGCGGCGCCCAAGGCGGCGCCTGCGCCCGCACCGGCGGCGCCGGCTGTGCCTCCGGCGCCCGCCGGCAGCTACAGCGGCCAGGTCGACATCGAGTGCGACACCCTCGTGCTCGGCGCTGGCCCCGGTGGCTATTCTGCTGCTTTCCGCAGTGCCGACCTCGGCATGAAGACGGTGCTGGTGGAGCGCTATGCCACCCTCGGCGGCGTCTGCCTCAACGTGGGCTGCATCCCCTCCAAGGCGCTGCTGCACGTGGCGGCGGTGATGGACGAGGTCAAGCACTTCGCGGACCTGGGCGTGGACTTCGGCGCGCCCAAGGTGGACCGCGCCAAGCTGCTCGCCCACAAGAACAAGGTGGTGGGCAAGCTCACCGGCGGCCTCACGGCCATGGCCAAGATGCGCAAGGTGACTACCGTGCGCGGCGTCGGCAGCTTCCTGGATGCCTACCACCTCGAAGTGGACGAGAGCACCGGCGAGGGTCGGGCCACCACCGGCAAGAAGCAGGTGATCCGCTTCCGCCACTGCATCATCGCGGCCGGCTCGCAGGCGGTGCACCTGCCTTTCATGCCCAAGGACGACCCGCGCGTCGTGGACTCCACCGGCGCACTGTCCCTGGCGACCGAGCCCAAGCGCATGCTGATCCTGGGCGGCGGCATCATCGGCCTGGAAATGGGCACGGTGTACTCGTCGCTCGGCGCGCGCCTGGACGTGGTCGAGATGATGGACGGCCTGATGCAGGGCGCCGACCGCGACCTGGTCAAGGTGTGGCAGAAGATGAACGCGCCGCGCTTCGACAACATCATGCTCAAGACCAAGACCGTGGGCGCCGAGGCGACCAAGGACGGCATCAAGGTCATGTTCGAAGGCGAGGGCGCACCCAAGGAGCCGCAGGTCTACGACCTGGTGCTGCAGGCCGTCGGCCGCACGCCCAACGGCAAGAAGATCGGCGCCGAGAAGGCGGGCGTCTCGGTCACCGACCGTGGCTTCATCCCGGTCGACATCCAGATGCGCACCAATGTGCCGAACATCTTCGCCATCGGCGACATCGTCGGCCAGCCCATGCTGGCCCACAAGGCGGTGCACGAGGCGCATGTGGCGGCCGAGGTGATCGCTGGCGATCAGAAGGGCGACAAGGAACTGGCGAGCGCCGCCTTCAATGCACGGGTGATCCCGAGCGTGGCCTACACCGACCCCGAGGTGGCGTGGGTGGGCCTGACCGAGGACCAGGCCAAGGCGCAGGGCGTCAAGGTCAAGAAGGGCCTGTTCCCGTGGACAGCCTCCGGCCGTGCCATCGCCAACGGCCGCGACGAAGGCTTCACCAAGCTGCTGTTCGACGCCGAGACGCACCGCATCGTGGGCGGCGGCATCGTCGGCACCCATGCCGGCGACATGATCGGCGAGGTGGCCCTGGCCATCGAGATGGGCGCCGACGAGATCGACATCGGCAAGACCATCCATCCGCACCCTACGCTGGGCGAGAGCATCGGCATGGCGGCGGAAGTGGCGCACGGCACCTGCACGGACCTGCCGCCGCAGAAGCGCTGACCGGCAGCACCTAGGCGCAGCTTCGAGGCTGCGTCCGGCGGCCCGACCGGGCGACCTTCGGGTCGTCCTGCCGGGCCGCTTTGCCATGGGCGCGCTGCCCGCTGTCGTGGCGTGGGGCCTGAGACAATGCCGGCCCCGACGATTCCTGCCTCACGAGAGCGCACAGAGTGACCCATGCCCACCTACCGTTCCAAGACCTCCACCGCCGGCCGCAACATGGCGGGCGCCCGTTCCCTGTGGCGCGCCACCGGCATGAAGGATGACGATTTCTCCAAGCCGATCATCGCCATCGCCAACAGCTTCACCCAGTTCGTGCCCGGCCACGTGCACCTGAAGGACCTGGGCCAGCTCGTCGCCCGCGAGGTGGAGGCCGCCGGCGGTGTCGCCAAGGAGTTCAACACCATCGCCGTCGACGACGGCATCGCCATGGGCCACGACGGCATGCTGTATTCGCTGCCCAGCCGCGACGTGATCGCCGACTCGGTGGAGTACATGGTCAACGCCCACTGTGCCGACGCGCTGGTGTGCATCTCCAACTGCGACAAGATCACCCCGGGCATGCTCATGGCGGCCATGCGGCTGAACATCCCGGTGGTGTTCGTCTCCGGCGGGCCGATGGAAGCCGGCAAGGTGCGCCTGGCGGTGCCCGGCACGGCCAAGATCGAGATCCGCAAGATGGACCTGATCGACGCCATGGTGATGGCGGCCGACAGCAAGGTGAGCGATGCCGACCTGGCCGAGGTCGAGCGCTCGGCCTGCCCGACCTGCGGCAGTTGCTCGGGCATGTTCACCGCCAACTCGATGAACTGCCTCACCGAAGCCCTGGGTCTGTCGCTGCCGGGCAATGGCACGGTGGTCGCCACGCATGCCGACCGCGAGGGCCTGTTCAAGAAGGCCGGCCACCTGATCGTGGAACTGGCCAAGCGCCACTACGAGCAGGACGATGCCAGCGTGCTGCCGCGTGCCATCGGCAAGAAGGCCTTCGAGAACGCGATGACGTTGGACATCGCCATGGGCGGCTCGACCAACACCATCCTGCACATCCTGGCTGCGGCCCAGGAGGCCGGCATCGACTTCGACATGGCCGACATCGACCGCCTGTCGCGCGAGGTGCCGCAGTTGTGCAAGGTCGCGCCCAACACCAACAAGTACCACATCGAGGACGTGCACCGCGCCGGCGGCATCATGGCCATCCTGGGCGAGTTGGCGCGCGCCGGCCGCCTGCACCTGGACGTGCCGACGATCCACGCGCCCACGCTGGGCGACGCGCTGGAACAGTGGGACATCCTGCGTACCAGCGACGATGCCGTGAAGCGCTTCTACATGGCCGGCCCGGCCGGCATTCCGACGCAAATCGCCTTTAGCCAGGACACGCGCTGGCCCAGCCTGGACATGGACCGGGCCGAGGGCTGCATCCGTAGCATCGACCATGCCTTTTCCAGGGAAGGCGGCCTGGCGGTGCTGACCGGCAACATCGCCAAGGACGGCTGCGTGGTCAAGACGGCGGGCGTGGACGACAGTCTGCTGGTCTTCGAAGGCCCAGCGCACGTGGTGGAGAGTCAGGATGAGGCCGTCGAGCACATCCTGAACGACCAGGTGAAGGCCGGCGATGTGGTGGTGGTGCGTTACGAAGGCCCCAAGGGTGGGCCCGGCATGCAGGAGATGCTCTATCCCACGAGCTACATCAAGTCCAAGGGCCTGGGCAAGGCCTGTGCGTTGCTGACGGACGGCCGCTTCTCGGGCGGTACCTCGGGCTTGTCCATCGGCCATTGCTCGCCGGAGGCCGCAGCCGGTGGCGCCATCGGGCTGGTCCGCACGGGCGACCGCATCCGCATCGACATTCCCAACCGTACGATCGACGTGCTGTTGAGCGACGAGGAGTTGGCGAAGCGCCGCGCCGAGCAGGATGCCAAGGGCTGGAAGCCCGCACAGCCCCGCCCGCGCAAGGTGTCCGCGGCGCTGAAGGCCTACGCGCTGCTGGCCACATCGGCAGACAAGGGCGCCGTGCGCGACCTGTCGAAGCTGGAAGACTGAGAAGGTGTGAGCGAACCCGACATGTCCGCTCGTTCTGCCAAAACACGCCCACTCCCCGTTGCAAATGCTCGCCATGGCCCGAGCTATGGCTGCGCTTTGCGCCTTGATTGGCCGCGTTTTGGCAGCCCGCTCGGCCACGCCGGATTCATTCACACCTTTTGAGGCTGGCGATCCGGCGCGGCGGCAACGCCGCGCCACGATCCGCCGGCGCCGGGAACGAAAAAGCCCGCTGCGAGAGCGGGCTTTCTTGGGAGGAGAGGAGGGGCCGTGTGGCTTATTCGCCAGCCGATTCGGACAGCACCCGGCGGGCGCCGTTGAAGCGGCTCGTCCAGTAGCTCTGGTTCATGTCTTCCACACGCACTTCCGAGCCGGAGCGGGGGGAGTGGATGAATTTGCCATCGCCCACGTAGATGCCTACATGACTGAAGGCGCGGCGCATGGTGTTGAAGAAGACCAGATCGCCGGGCTTGAGCTCGCTGCGGTCGATCTTTTCGGTGGCGGCCGCCTGCTCTTCGGCGCGGCGGGGGAGGACCATGCCGATGGTCTGGTTGTACATCGCGCGGACAAAACCGCTGCAATCGAAACCGGTCTCGGCGTTGTTGCCGCCGCGACGGTAGGGCACGCCCAGGAAGCTCATCGCGCTGACCACCAAGTCGGAGGTCTTGTCGGCCACGGCCTGACGTGCGTGCTCGACGCGGCCGAGAAGACCTTTGTCGGCAAGGAGCTTGTCCATTTCCGTCGTCCGGTCGGTTGCTGGGGCAGCGTGTGCTGCGGTGGCAAGGAGCAGGGCCAGAGCGGGCAGGACGAAAATTCGCATGGGCCCGTAGGATATGGACGACACCTGGGCGTGTCAACCAATTTCGCGAATTGGAAGTCAGGCTTAAGTCATTGATTTGGAAGCGCTTTCAGCGATTGCTGAAAAATTCGGTTGTAACAGCGGCGCTCTTCATTGCCCCAGGTAGATTGAACCTCCCGCCCGCTCCTCCTGTCAGCGTGAAATAGTTGTCGGAAAACACGATCTGGTGAAGGAGTTGCGATGAACTTGTCTGCCCGTTTGTTGGCCGCTGCGATGGCGGCCCTGAGCGCTGGAGCGAGCAGCGCTCAGGAACTGCCGCCGCGCCCGCAGACCATCGTCTCGGGCCTCGAGCACCCCTGGGCGCTGGCCTTCCTGCCGGATGGGCGTTTTCTTGTCACGGAGCGCCCGGGCCGCCTTCGGGTGGTCGGGTCCGACGGCCACATGGCCTCACCCGTCGAGGGCCTGCCGCCCGTTGCCGCCGAAGGGCAGGGCGGCCTCCTGGACGTGGCACTGGATGCCGGATTCGCCGCCAACCGCACGCTGTACTTCTGCTTCGCGGAGCCCGGCCCCGGGGGAACCAACAGCACGGCGCTTGCACGTGCCGTGCTGTCGGCCGACGCGCGGCGGCTTGAGCAGGTCCGCGTGCTCTTCAGCCAACGGCCCAAAGTGGCGAGCCGGGCGCACTTTGGCTGCCGCATCGCCCAGGCGGCGGATGGCAAGCTTTTCCTGACGACGGGCGATCGCTTTTCGCGCAGCGCGGACGCCCAGCGGCTGGACAACCACCTCGGCAAGGTCATCCGCGTCGATGCCGAGGGCCGCGCACCCGCCGACAACCCGTTTGTCGGCCGCCCCGGTGCTCTGCCCGAGATCTGGAGCTACGGACACCGCAACATGCAGGGCGCCACCATCGGGCCCGATGGGCGCCTCTGGACCCACGAGCACGGCGCGCAGGGCGGCGACGAGATCAACATCGCGCACCCTGGCCGCAACTACGGTTGGCCGGTCATCACGCACGGCGTCAACTACGGCGGCGCACCCATCGGCGAGGGCATCAAGGCCAAGGAAGGGATGGAGCAGCCCCTGCACCAATGGACGCCATCCATCGCGCCTTCTGGCATGGCCTTCCTGACCAGTGACCGCTACGGGCCGGCGTGGAAGGGCAGCCTCCTGGTCGGTTCGCTCAAGTTCGGCCACCTGGACCGCATCGACATCCGGGACGGCAAGGTGGTCGGCGAGCAGAAGCTGCTGGCGTCTGCGCGCGAACGCATCCGCGACGTGCGGCAGGGGCCGGACGGGCTCATCTACGTGTTGACGGACGATGACGACGGCAAGCTGATCAGGCTGCAGCCGTGAGCACCAAACGACGCCGGGCCATCGTCGTGGCCCCGCCGGGAGATGGCGGGCGAGTGCGGCCTTCTCAGGGGCCCGTCGCGCTGCAGCGCGGCAACGGAGCCTGGGCCAGCAGCCGCTGCCAGAGCGGGCGCCAGGCTGGCCAGTCGTGCCCGCCCGGCGCTGTCAGCACGCGCTGCGGCGGCAAGGCTGGGGCCAGCACCTGGTGCGTGGGCGCCAGGCGGTCGTCGACGCCGAAGGCCAGGTAGAGCGGCATGCGGACCGCGCCGGGCCCGACATAACGCTGCAGGCAGGTCCAGGCCCGCACGCCGATGGCATCGGCCGTCTCGGCCGGTGGACGCCAGCGTCCCGGGCCGCCCTGGGCAGCCACCGCGGCGGCGGTCTGCGGCTCGCCCAGGTAGGGGGCGATGAGTAGAAGCCCGTCGACCTCCGCAGGATGCTCGTCGGCATAGAGCAACGCGCCCAGGCCGCCCAGCGAGATGCCGGCCAGCCAGATGTGGCGGTAGCCCTGCGCCCGCGCTGGCGCGATCACGTCGGCATGCAGCCGGTCGACCACGCTGCGGTCCTTGTAGTAGCCCATGTGGGCGTCCGCCCGGACGAGATCGGCCCGAAGGCCGGCCGTGTGGAAGGTCTCGATGAAGCCTTCGCTCGACAACTCGTCCAGCGCCATGCCGCGGCCGGGCAGCAGCACGATCAACGTATCGGCGGGACTGCAGGCACCGGCGTCGCGCACCGTGGGCATCGGCACGACGGGCGTCCGTGGCAACCAACTGCAGCCGGGCAGCCCCGTCGCGGCGAGGGCTGCGGTCGCCCAGGCGAGGGCGCTTCGGCGCCGGACCGGCGCCTTCATGGCGCCGCCCCCTCCGTCGCGGATTTCGCCGCCCTGGCGTGCCGCAGAGGCGGGCGGGGCGCAACAGATGGAGCAGGGGGAGGGACAATCGCCAGCATGCGGCCCATTGTGGCCATCTCGTGTTTTTCCGTCCTGCTTCTTCTCTTTCGCGCCCCATGCTCCTCGACGCCGACCAATCCCAACTCCTGCTCATCGACTACCAGCCCCGGCTGATGCCCGCCATCCATGAGGGTGAGGCGATCCTGGCGAATGCGCAGCGGCTCGCGCAGATGGCCGGCCTGGCCGATGTGCCGGTGTTCGGCACCGAGCAGAACCCCTCCCGCCTGGGTCAGATGCCGGCCGAGTTGCGCGACCATTGCCGCCGGGTGATGGCCAAGATGCAGTTCAGTGCCGTGGCCGAGGGCCTGGGTGAATGGCTGCGTCCGCCGGCCCGGCCTGTGCAAGGCAATGCGCGCAGCCTGCCGCGCCACCTGCAGAAGCCGCAGGCCGCGGCACCCGAGCGCGCCAGCATCGTCATCGCCGGCTGCGAAGCCCATGTCTGCGTGCTGCAGACGGCGCTGGAACTGCTGGAGGACGAGTTCGAGGTCTGGGTGGTGACCGATGCCTGCGGCTCGCGCACCGAACGCAACCGCGATGCGGCCTTCGACCGTCTCGCTGGCGCCGGCGCGGAGCTGGTGACGACGGAAATGGTCGGCTTCGAGTGGCTGCGCAGCGCCGAGCATCCGGCCTTCAAGGAACTGCAGGCCCTGATCCGCTGATCCGGCGCGGTGGCGGGAGCGCACGAGGGTGCACCCTGTCAGCCTGTCGCAAGGCCGTCTCCAATAATCGCGAATGCGGTGCTGCCCTTTCGGGTTGGTGCCGTCCACAAGGCGCACCTTCGACGCCCACGACAAGGAGACAAGCAGGCCATGAGCAGCTATCAGGAGTTCTACCGTCGTTCCATCGACGCGCCCGAGGCCTTCTGGGCCGAGCAGGCCCGGCTGATCGACTGGCGCCAGCCGCCCACCACCATCCTCGATCGCAGCCGGCTGCCGTTCACCAACTGGTTCGGTGGCGGCACCACCAACCTCTGCCACAACGCCATCGACCGCCACCTGCCGCAGCGGCAAAATGCGCCGGCGGTGATCGCCGTCTCCACCGAGACCGGCACCGAGCGCACCTACACCTACGGCGAACTGCACCGCGAGGTGCAGCAGATGGCCTCGATGCTGCGCAGCCTCGGGGTGGGGCGCGGCGACCGGGTGCTGATCTACATGCCCATGGTCGCTCCCGCCGTGTTCGCCATGCTGGCCTGCGCCCGGCTGGGTGCCATCCACAGCGTGGTCTTTGGCGGCTTCGCCAGCGCTTCGCTCGCGTCGCGCATCGACGATGCGCAGCCGAAGGTGATCATCAGTGCCGACGCCGGCTCGCGCGGCGGCAAGGTGGTGGCATACAAGCCGCTGCTGGACGAGGCGATCCGGCTCGCCACGCACAAGCCGTCGTCCGTGCTGTTGGCCGACCGTGCCCTGGCGCCCATGGACCTGGTCCCGGGCCGCGACCACCGGATGGATGAACTGGCGCCGGCCCATGCTCAGGCCGAGGTGCCCTGCGAATGGATGGACGCGGCGGACGTGAGCTACACGCTCTACACCAGCGGCACCACGGGCCGGCCCAAGGGCGTGCAGCGCGACGTGGGCGGCTACGCCGTGGCGCTGGCCGCCAGCATGCGACACATCTTCCAGGCCAGCCCGGGCGAGACCTATTTCTGTACCAGCGACATTGGCTGGGTGGTTGGCCACTGCTACATCGTGTACGGGCCGCTGATTGCGGGCATGGCGACCATCGTGTACGAGGGGCTGCCCACGCAGGGGCTGGACGGTCGGCCCGACGGGGCCATCTGGTGGCGACTGGTCGAGAAGTACAAGGTCAACGTGATGTTCTCCGCGCCGACGGCCGTGCGGGTGCTCAAGAAGCAGGATCCTGCGTTGCTGCGCAAGCACGACGTTTCCAGTCTGCGGGCGCTGTTCCTGGCGGGCGAGCCGCTGGACGAGCCGACCGCCCGCTGGATCAGCGACGGCCTGGGCGTGCCGATCATCGACA
Organism: Pseudacidovorax sp. 1753; assembly: GCF_040544975.1. Classification (NCBI taxonomy): domain Bacteria; kingdom Pseudomonadati; phylum Pseudomonadota; class Betaproteobacteria; order Burkholderiales; family Comamonadaceae; genus Pseudacidovorax; species Pseudacidovorax sp. 1753. The sequence continues at coordinate 125,684 of NZ_JBEPKY010000020.1, forward strand.
ACTACTGGCAGACCGAGTCGGGCTGGCCCATCCTGACGGTGGCGCACGGCGTGGAGAAGCAGCCCACCAAGTTCGGCAGTCCGGGCGTGCCCATGTATGGCTTCAAGGTCAAGCTGGTCCACGAAACCACCGGCGAGGACCTCACGACGCCGGGCGAGAAGGGCGTGGTCGTGATCGAGTCGCCCACGCCGCCCGGCTTCATGCAGACCGTGTGGCGCGACGACGAGCGATTCATCAACACCTACTGGCGAAGCATCCCGGGTATCGAGGTCTATTCGACCTTCGACTGGGGCATCCGCGATGCCGATGGCTACTTCTACATCCTGGGCCGCACGGACGATGTGATCAACGTGGCCGGCCATCGGCTGGGCACGCGCGAGATCGAAGAGGCCATTTCCGCCCATCCGGCCGTCGCCGAGGTGGCGGTGGTCGGCGTGGCCGATGCGCTCAAAGGCCAGGTCGCGGTGGCGTTCGTGGTGCCGCGCGCGGGCGTCGGCGACGAGGCCGCCGCCCTGAGGCTGGAGGGCGAGGTCATGAAGACCGTCGCCGACAACCTGGGTGCGCTGGCGCGGCCGGCGCGGGTGCACTCGGTGGCGGCGTTGCCCAAGACGCGCAGCGGCAAGCTGCTGCGCCGCGCCCTGCAGGCCGTGTGCGAGCGGCGCGATCCCGGCGATCTGACCACCATCGACGACCCGACCAGCCTTCAGGCCATCCAGCGCCTGATCGGCTGAACTTCGTGGTGTGTTCTGTTGTCAGATTCGCGGCGCACAATGGTGCGTTCCGAATCACCGCGGCAGTGCGCGCGTGCGGCGTGGCACAATCCCGGGTGTACTCAGGCCCTTCCCCAGCCACAGTCGCATCCGCCATCCGGTTCAGCCGTGTCGCGGAAGGTTTTCTTAACCAGCTAATGCTTCCCCAAGGGAAGCGGAGGTCAGCGGAACATGAGCGATTCCCCCGCGTCCATCTACAACGCCTACCAAGGCAACAGTTACCTCTTCGGCGGCAATGCGCCCTATGTCGAAGAGATGTACGAGAACTATCTCGCCAATCCGGGAAGCGTGCCCGACAACTGGCGCTCGTACTTTGATGCACTCCAGCACGTGCCGGCGTCGGACGGAAGCGATTCCCGCGATGTTCCGCATCAACCTGTCATCAATGCCTTCGCCGAGCGCGCCAAGCAGGGCGGCACCCGCGTGGTCGAGGCCAGCGGCGCCGACTCCGAGCTGGGTCGCAAGCGCACCGCCGTCCAGCAGCTGATCGCCGCCTACCGCAACGTCGGCGCCCGCTGGGCCAACCTGGATCCGCTGCAGCGCGCCGAGCGTCCGGCCATCCCCGAGCTTGAGCCCTCGTTCTACGGCTTCGCCGATGCCGACCTCGAGACGGTCTTCAACACCAGCAACACCTTCTTCGGCCGCGACACCATGTCGCTGCGCGACCTGCTGAACGCCCTGCGCGAGACGTACTGCGGCACCATCGGCGTCGAGTACATGTACATGACCGACCAGGCGCAGAAGCGCTGGTGGCAGCAGAAGCTCGAAGCCGCACGCACCAACCCCAAGCTGAGCGCCGAGAAGAAGAAGCACGTGCTCGAGCGCCTGACGGCCGCCGAGGGCCTGGAGCGCTTCCTGCACACGAAGTACGTCGGCCAGAAGCGCTTCTCGCTCGAAGGCGGCGAAAGCTTCATCGTCGCCATGGACGAGCTGGTCAACGGTTCCGGCGCCAAGGGCGTGCAGGAAATCGTGATCGGCATGGCCCACCGCGGCCGCCTGAACGTGCTGGTCAACACCCTGGGCAAGGCGCCCAAGGACCTGTTCGCCGAGTTCGACCACACCGCCCCCGAAGACCTGCCCAGCGGCGACGTCAAGTACCACCAGGGCTTCAGCTCGGACGTGACCACGCCCAGCGGCCCGATGCACCTGAGCCTGGCCTTCAACCCCTCGCACCTGGAGATCGTGAACCCGGTGGTCGAGGGCTCGGTGCGTGCCCGCATGGACCGTCGCGGCGACAAGCGCGGCGCCTCGGTGCTGCCCGTGCTGGTGCACGGTGACGCGGCCTTTGCCGGCCAGGGCGTCATCATGGAGACGCTGGCCCTGGCCGAAACCCGCGGCTACTACACCGGCGGCACGATCCACATCGTCATCAACAACCAGATCGGCTTCACCACCTCCGATCCGCGCGACAGCCGCTCCACGCTGTACTGCACCGACGTCGTCAAGATGATCGAGGCGCCCGTGCTGCACGTGAACGGCGACGATCCCGAGGCCGTGGTGCTGTGCATGCAACTGGCCCTGGAATACCGCCAGGAGTTCAACAAGGATGTGGTCGTCGACATCATCTGCTTCCGCAAGCTGGGCCACAACGAGCAGGACACCCCCTCGCTCACCCAGCCGCTGATGTACAAGAAGATCGCCGCCCACCCTGGCACGCGCAAGCTGTACGCCGACAAGCTGGCGGCCCAGGGCCTGGGCGAGACGCTGGGTGACGACATGGTCAAGGCCCAGCGCGCCGCCTTCGACGCCGGCAAGAACACCGTCGACCCGGTGCTCACCGACTTCAAGCGCAAGTACGCTGTCGACTGGAGCGCCTTCGCCAACAAGAAGTGGACCGACGCTGCCGAAACCGCGCTGCCGCTGGCCGAGTGGAAGCGACTGGCCGAGAAGATCACCACGGTGCCGGAAGGCTTCACGGTGCATCCGCTGGTCAAGAAGGTGCTGGACGACCGCGCCGCCATGGGCCGCGGCGACGTCAACGTCGACTGGGGCATGGGCGAGCACATGGCTTTCGCCTCGCTGGTGGCCAGCGGTTACCCGGTGCGCCTGTCGGGCGAGGACTGCGGCCGCGGCACCTTCACCCACCGCCATTCGGTGCTGCACGACCAGAACCGTGAGAAGTGGGACACGGGCACCTACGTGCCGCTGCAGAACGTGGCCGAGAACCAGGCCCCGTTCGTGGTCATCGACTCCATCCTGTCCGAAGAGGCGGTGCTGGGCTTCGAATACGGCTATGCGTCCAACGACCCGAACACCCTGGTGATCTGGGAAGCCCAGTTCGGCGACTTCGCCAACGGCGCCCAGGTGGTGATCGACCAGTTCATCGCCTCGGGTGAAGTGAAGTGGGGCCGCCTGAACGGCCTGACCCTGATGCTGCCGCACGGCTATGAAGGCCAGGGCCCCGAGCACAGCTCGGCCCGCCTGGAGCGCTTCATGCAGCTGTCGGCCGACACCAACATCCAGGTGGTGCAGCCCACGACGGCCAGTCAGATCTTCCACCTGCTGCGTCGCCAGATGGTGCGCAACCTGCGCAAGCCGCTGGTCATCATGACCCCGAAGTCGCTGCTGCGTAACAAGGACGCGACCTCGCCGGTGTCGGAGTTCATCAAGGGCGGCTTCCAGACGGTCATCCCGGACGTCAAGGAACTGAAGGCCGACAAGGTCAAGCGCATCGTCGCCTGTTCGGGCAAGGTCTACTACGACCTGGCCAAGAAGCGCGAGGAGAAGGGCGCCGACGACGTGGCCATCATCCGCGTCGAGCAGCTCTACCCCTTCCCGCACAAGGCTTTCGCGGCCGAGGTCAAGAAGTACCCCAATGCGGCAGACATCGTGTGGTGCCAGGACGAGCCCCAGAACCAGGGTGCCTGGTTCTTCGTGCAGCACTACATCCACGAGAACATGCTCGACGGCCAGAAGCTGGGCTACTCCGGGCGTGCCGCCTCCGCGTCGCCGGCCGTGGGTTACGCCCACCTGCACCAGGAGCAGCAGAAGGCGCTGGTCGACGGCGCGTTCGGCAAGCTCAAGGGCTTCGTCCTGACCAAGTAAGTCCCCGCCACGGAGGCCGGCGCGTTGCGCCGGCCTGCTGTTCTTGCGCGCCCCATTTTTTTGTCGTTCGCGGGCGTGTTTCCCTCGAATAAGCAGAGTCCATAAAAATGTCCATCGTTGAAGTCAAGGTTCCCCAGTTGTCCGAGTCCGTGGCAGAAGCCACGATGCTGCAGTGGAAGAAGAAGGCCGGCGAAGCCGTCACGGCCGATGAAATCCTGATCGAGATCGAGACCGACAAGGTCGTGCTCGAAGTGCCGGCCCCGGCGTCCGGCGTGCTGGCCGAGATCGTCCAGGCCGACGGTGCCACCGTCGTCGCCGACCAGCTGATCGCCAAGATCGACACCGAAGGCAAGGCCGGCGCAGCCGCGCCCGCACCGGCTGCCGCCGCACCTGCGCCCGCCGCATCGGCCCCGGCCGCCGCGGCGCCCGCCGCCACCGGCGGCGCCAAGTCCGACGTGGCCATGCCCGCCGCCGCCAAGCTGCTGGCCGACAACGGTCTGAAGACCAGCGACGTCGCCGGCTCCGGCAAGGATGGCCGCGTGACCAAGGGCGACGTGCTGTCGGCCGTGGCTGGTGGCGCCACCGCCGCCAAGGCACCCGCCGTGCAGATCCCGACCGGTGCGCCCAAGACCTCGCTGCCCCAGGTCGCCGCTCCCACCGCCGCCAACCTGGGCGACCGCCCCGAAGAGCGCGTGCCGATGAGCCGCCTGCGCGCCCGCATCGCCGAGCGCCTGTTGCAGTCGCAGTCCACCAACGCCATCCTGACCACCTTCAACGAGGTGAACATGGCCCCCGTGATGGACCTGCGCAAGAAGTTCCAGGACGCCTTCACCAAGGAGCACGGCACCAAGCTCGGCTTCATGAGCTTCTTCGTCAAGGCGGCCGTGCACGCCCTCAAGAAGTACCCGGTGCTCAACGCCTCGGTCGACGGCAACGACATCATCTATCACGGCTACTTCGACATCGGCATCGCCGTCGGCTCGCCGCGCGGCCTGGTGGTGCCGATCCTGCGCAATGCCGACCAGATGAGCTTCGCCGACATCGAGAAGAAGATCGCCGAGTTCGGCAAGAAGGCCCAGGAAGGCAAGCTGTCCATCGACGAGATGACCGGCGGCACCTTCTCCATCTCCAACGGCGGCACCTTTGGCTCCATGCTTTCGACGCCCATCATCAACCCGCCCCAGTCGGCCATCCTGGGCGTGCACGCCACCAAGGACCGTGCCGTGGTCGAGAACGGCCAGATCGTGGTGCGCCCGATGAACTATCTGGCGATGAGCTACGACCACCGCATCATCGACGGCCGCGAAGCCGTGCTGGGCCTGGTCGCGATGAAGGAAGCGCTGGAAGATCCCTCGCGTCTGCTGTTTGATATCTGACCCACCCCCGTTTCTTGCTCACTGCGTGTAGCCGAATCCCCCCTCAAGGGGGCGCACCCGGCGGCCCGGCAGAGCCGGTTCCGCGGGTGCACTCGAGCGGGCTCCGCTGCGCTTGCCCTGGTGTCGGCGCAAGTTGGTGAGCCGATCCGAACGAAAGAACATCATGTCCAAGCAATTCGACGTCATCGTCATCGGCGGTGGCCCCGGCGGCTACATCGCTGCCATCCGCGCGGCCCAACTGGGCTTCAACACCGCCTGCATCGACGAATGGAAGAACGGCAAGGGCGGCCCGGCACCGGGCGGCACCTGCACCAACGTGGGCTGCATCCCCTCCAAGGCCCTGCTGCAGTCGTCCGAGCATTTCGAGCACGCCAACAAGCACTTCGCCGAGCACGGCATCACGGCTTCCGACGTCAAGATGGACGTGGCCAAGATGCTGGCCCGCAAGGACGGCGTGGTGAAGCAGAACAACGACGGCATCCTGTACCTGTTCAAGAAGAACAAGGTCAGCTTCTTCCACGGCCGCGGCTCCTTCGCGAAGGCAGCCGAAGGCGGTTACGAGATCAAGGTCGCCGGCGCTGCCGAAGAGACGCTGGTCGGCAAGCACATCATCGTGGCCACGGGCTCCAACGCCCGCCAGCTGCCCGGCGTGCCCTTCGACGAGGAGACCGTGCTGTCCAACGACGGCGCGCTGCGCGTCGGTGCCGTGCCCAAGAAGCTGGCGCTGATCGGCTCCGGCGTGATCGGCCTGGAGATGGGCTCCGTGTGGCGCCGCCTGGGTGCGGACGTCACCATCCTCGAAGGTCTGCCGACCTTCCTGGGCGCCGTGGACGAGCAGATCGCCAAGGAAGCCAAGAAGGCCTTCGACAAGCAGGGCCTGAAGGTCGAGCTGGGTGTGAAGGTGGGCGAGGTCGCCAAGACCCAGGCCGGCGTCACCATCGACTACACCGATGCCAAGGGCGAAGCCAAGAAGCTGGAAGCCGACAAGCTGATCGTCTCGATCGGCCGCGTGCCCAACACCATCGGCCTGAATGCCGAGGCCGTGGGCCTGAAGCTGGACGACCGCGGCGCCATCATCGTGGACGACGAGTGCAAGACCAGCCTGCCCAACGTGTGGGCCGTGGGCGACGTGGTGCGCGGCCCGATGCTGGCGCACAAGGCGGAAGAAGAGGGCGTGGCCGTGGCCGAGCGCATCGCCGGCCAGCACGGACACGTCAACTTCAACACCATCCCCTGGGTGATCTACACCAGCCCCGAGATCGCGTGGGTCGGCCGTACCGAGCAGCAGCTCAAGGCCGACGGCGTGAAGTACAAGGCCGGCACCTTCCCGTTCCTGGCGAACGGCCGCGCGCGCGCGCTGGGCGACACCACGGGCATGGTGAAGTTCCTGGCCGACGCCACGACCGACGAGATTCTGGGCGTGCACATCGTGGGCCCCATGGCCAGCGAGCTGATCTCGGAAGCCGTCGTCGCGATGGAGTTCAAGGCCTCGGCCGAGGACATCGCCCGCATCTGCCACGCGCACCCGTCGCTCTCCGAGGCGACCAAGGAAGCCGCATTGGCCGTCGACAAGCGCACGCTGAACTTCTGAGTTGGCGCTCCCGTCCGTCAAGGAGGCCTACGAGGCCGAACTCAAGGGCCGCGGCTACACCGCCGATCCCGCGCAACTGCGCGCGGTCGACGCGCTGGACCGCTGCGCCCGCGAGTGGGCCGAGTACAAGGCCCAGCGCTCCAACGCCTTCAAGAAGCTGATCCATCGCCCGGCCGTGCCGCGCGGTGTCTACATGTATGGCGGCGTCGGGCGCGGCAAGAGCTTCCTGATGGACTGCTTCTTCAACGCGGTGCCCATCAACCGCAAGACACGCCTGCACTTCCACGAGTTCATGCGTGAGGTGCACCGTGAGCTGGCAGACCTGCAGGGCATCCAGAACCCGCTCGATGAGCTGGGCAAGCGCATCGCCAAGCGCTTCAAGCTGATCTGCTTCGACGAGTTCCACGTCGCCGACATCACCGACGCGATGATCCTGCATCGCCTGCTGGTGGCCTTGTTCGAGAACGGCGTGGGCTTCGTCACCACCTCCAATTTCAAGCCCGACGACCTGTACCCCGGCGGGCTGCACCGCGACCGCATCCTGCCGGCCATCGACCTGCTCAACGCGAAGCTCGAGGTCATCAACGTGGACAACGGCACCGACTACCGGCGCCGCACGCTGGAGCAGGTGCGCCTGTACATCACGCCCAACGACAGTGGCTCCGAGAAGGAGCTGCGCAAGATCTTCGACAAGCTGGCGGAGAAGGGCGACGACAACCCGGTGCTGAACATCGAGAAGCGCGAGATCCGCGCCCGGCGTCGTGCTGGCGGCGTGGTGTGGTTCGACTTCCGCACGCTGTGCGGCGGCCCGCGCTCGATGAACGACTACCTTGAGATTGCCAGCCAGTTCCACACCGTGCTGCTGTCCGACGTGCCCGAGATGCCGGTGCGCATGGCCTCGGAAGCGCGGCGTTTCACCTGGCTGGTGGACGTGTTCTACGATCGCCGGGTGAAGCTCGTGCTCTCGGCCGCGGTGCCGCCGGAGCAGCTCTACACCGAAGGGCCGCTGGCGCACGAGTTTCCGCGCACCGTCTCGCGACTGAACGAAATGCAGTCGGCCGAGTTCCTGGCGCTGGAGCGCCGTACCGTGGACACCCGCCTCACATGAGCTTTTCCCTTCGCCTTGTCGCGTTGATGCTGGTCGCCGTGCCGGCGGGCACCGTGCTTGCCCAATCCGCCGTGTCGGCGGCTGCGCCCGGTTCGGCACAGGCGGCGGACGAACGCGAGCGCATCGGCGTCGAGCGCAAGGCCGAAGAGGTGCGCTACTCGGCCCGCCGGGCTCAGTGCTACCAGCGCTTCGCCGTCGATGACTGCCTCAATGCCGAGAGCCGTCTGCACCGCGAGACGCTGGATGGGCTCAAGCGGCGTGAAGCCGTGCTCAATGATGCGGAGCGCCGCCAACGAGGCGAAGACGCCCTGCGCCGCATCCAGGACAAACAGGCCAACCCGCCTGCGCGCGACCTGCCCCAGGAACGCGACCGGAACCGGCAGGCCCAGCAGGACCGAGAGCAGCGCAACGCCGACCATGCGGCCAGCCGGGCCGCCACCGCCGCGCAGGCGTCGCAGCGCCGGCAGCAGTTCGAGGACCGGCAGAAGGCACAGGCCGAGAAGGCGGCCGAGCGGGCCCAGCGGCGCACCCAGGATGCCGCGGAGCGCGAACGCTACGAGCGTCGACAGGTCGACGCCCAGCAGCGTCGCGCAGACGCCCAGCGCCGCAATGCCGAGCGCACCAAGCCGCCGGCGGCGCCGCTGCCGGATCCGGCAGCCAAGCCCTGAGTCCGCACTCGCCAAGACGTGCCGCGGCGGTGCCCGCTTATGGGGCGGGCCCTCCATGTTGCAGGGCGGGCGCCGGCTTGGCGGCGAGCGGCTGAAGCCGCCGTATCGGCGGCCGTGCTCAGCGCCGCGGGCTGCTGTCCATGAACGCGTCGAACGCGGCGGAGGAGGGCGTGGCCGGCTTGCCGGGCAGTTCCTCCACCTTCACCAGGATCAGCGACAGGTTGTCGCCCGCCCCGCCGGCGCGGCGACGCGCCTCGTTCACCAGCATCTCGGCCGCTGCGCGGGCCGGGTATCGCGCGATGACCGCTCCGAACTCCTCGGGCGTGAAGTAGTGCCAGAGCCCGTCAGAGCAGGCCATCAACGCGTCGCCGGGCTGGACGCCATCGATGGCCTCGAGGTCCATCGGCGGCAGGGTGGACTGCATGCCGAGGCAGCCCACGAGGATGTTGGCCTTCGGATGGCGCAAGGCCTCGTCCTCGTCCAGCTCGCCGCGCTGCACCAGCACCTCGACATAGGAATGGTCGCGCGTGCGGCGCACCAGGCGGCCGCGGCGGAACAGGTAGATGCGCGAATCGCCGGCGTGGATCCAGGCGCCCCGGCCATCGGGGTCGAGCAGGAAGGCCGCCACGGTGCTGTGCGGCTCCTGCTCGCTCGACAGCGCGGTCAGCCGGATCACGGTGTGGGCTTCGTCGACCAGCTGGCGCAGCAGCCGGTCGGGATCGTCCGTGCCCGGTGCATAGCGGGCGAACAGCTGCTGCGCCGTCATGATGACCTGCTCCGATGCCTTGCGGCCGCCGCTGCGGCCGCCCATGCCGTCGGCGACCACCGCGAGGAGGCAGCCCGGGCGCTGGGGATGCCCGATCAGGGCGACCTGATCCTGTTGGTAAGGCCGGTCTCCCTGGTGGAGACCCGTGGCAGCGGACAATCGGAAACCGGTGTGAGGCATTGGCGCGGTCGGCGCCGCGGCGCGCCAACGAGAAGGCTATGTGGCTGTCTGACACCCATTATCGAGCGATCCAGTGACACCGTTAAACACAATTCACAGTTTCTCCTTTGTCGAAAGCTTGTGTCTGCCAGGAGCGACGCCCAGGCGCCCTTCGACCGGGAGGAAAGGCTAGATGGCGCTCGCTGACGAGGTGATGGATGTCTTCGCCGACGGCGGGGCCTTGTCGCAGGCGGCGGACCAGTTCCGCGTGCGCGAGGGCCAGACGCAGATGGCGCTGGCCATCGCCCACACCGTGGCCGAAGGGGGGCAACTGGTGGTGGAGGCGGGCACGGGCGTGGGCAAGACCTTCTCCTACCTCGTGCCGGCCTTGCTCAGTGGCGAGCGTGTTCTGCTGTCGACGGCCACCAAGGCGCTGCAGGACCAGCTCTTCGGGCGCGACCTGCCACGTCTGCTAGAGGCGCTCAACCTGCCGCTGCGCACTGCCTTGCTCAAGGGACGGGGCAGCTACCTCTGCCTGCACCGCATGGCCCAGGCCCGGCATGACGCCGGGGGGGAGCGGGGCGTGGCCCATGCGCTGGCCAAGGTCGAGCGCTGGGCGCTCACCACGCGCACCGGCGACCTGGCCGAGCTGCCGGGCCTGGACGAGCGCTCGCCGGTCATTCCGCTGGTCACCTCCACCCGCGACAACTGCCTGGGCCAGCAGTGCCCGCAGTTCAAGGCCTGCCACGTCAACCTGGCCCGGCGCGAGGCGCTGGCGGCGGACGTGGTGGTCATCAACCACCACCTGTTCTTCGCCGACCTCGCGGTGCGCGAGTCGGGCATGGCCGAGCTGCTGCCCAGCGTGCGCGTGGTGATCTTCGACGAGGCGCACCAGCTCAACGAAACGGGCGTGCAGTTCCTGGGCCTGCAACTGGGTACCGGGCAGGTGCTGGACTTTGCGCGCGACCTGCTCGCCGCCGGGCTGCAGCAGGCACGCGGCCTGGCCGACTGGCAGGACGTGGCCGGCAAGCTCGAGCACGCGGCCCGCGAACTGCGCATGGTGGCCGGCAAGGGCTGGCCCGGCGCCAAGCTGCGCTGGAACGGCGCCGCCCCCGAAGGCATCGGCGCCACCCAGTGGCAGGGCGGCCTGGACACCCTGCGCCGCGCCGCGGAAGACGCCGCTGTCGCGCTGGACACGGTCAGCGAGCTTTCCCCCGACTTCGTCCGCCTGGCCGAGCGCGCCGGCCTGCTGGTCGAGCGGGCAGGCCTGCTGACCGAACCGTGCCCGCCCGATGCGGTGCGCTGGGTCGACATCGGCACCCAGCTGCGACTCGTGCAGTCACCGCTGGACATCGCCGATGCGGTGCGCAAGCGCGTGCTCAAGGCCGACCGCCCGGCGCCGTCCCCGCAGGAGCAGGGCGGCGAGTCGCGCAGCCGTGCCTGGATCTTCACCTCGGCCACGCTGGGCGACGACCCGCAACTGCGCTGGTTCACCGAGCCGTGCGGCCTGGACGAAGCGCAGGTGCTGCGCGTGGCCAGCCCCTTCGACTATGCGCAGCAGGCCGCGCTCTATGTGCCGCGGCAGTTTCCCCGGCCCGCCGATGCCGGCCATCCGGACGCCGTGGCGGCGCTGGCGGCCAAGGGCGCGCTGCGGCTGGGTGGCCGCACGCTGGTGCTGACGACCACGCTGCGCGCGCTGCGCACCATCGGCGACGGCCTGCGCGAGCGCCTGCGTGCCGCCGGCAGCGACGTCGATGTGCTGGTGCAGGGCGAGTGGCCCAAGCGCGTACTGATGGAGCGCTTCCGCGCGGGCGCCGACGCGGGCGCGACCGGTTGCGTGCTGGTGGCCTCCGCCTCGTTCTGGGAGGGCTTCGACGCGCCGGGCGATGTGCTGCAACTCGTGGTGATCGACAAGCTGCCCTTCCCGCCGCCGGGCGATCCGCTGGTGGAGGCGCGCACGCGCCGGCTGGAGTCGCAGGGCCGCAGCGGCTTCGGCGACTACTCCATCCCCGAGGCGGCCGTGGCGCTCAAGCAGGGCGCGGGCCGGCTCATCCGGCGCGAAAGCGACCGTGGCGTGCTGGTCGTGTGCGACACGCGCCTGGTGTCCATGGGCTACGGCCGCCGCCTGCTCGCCGCGCTGCCGCCCATGCGCCGGCTGGCGGCCGAGGCCGACTTCGAGCAGGCACTCGACGATCTGACGCAGCCCCCCGGCTGAACGGACGAAAGGCCGCGCGCCCATGTTCCAGAGGCCGCCTTCGGGCGGCTTTTTCATGGGTATTTCGGTCGCCGTCGATGACCCGGCGAAGCCCGGGAAAACGGGCGTCTACGTGTATTTGCGTAGCCGCTTCTTCGTGTTAACCCGGAGAAAAAGTCACCGATGCGACGCCTGCGCGCCGCAGGGGCCCTCCGGTACGTAATTCCCCTCTGCAGTCGGTCAGATTCCGATCAGTGTGGCAGCCGGAGCATCCCCTCCGCCCCAGCAGCTGCGGCTGCAAAGGAGACATTGGCACCCCGCCGGATCCCCCGGCGCGAGAGGGACCAACCGATCCACAACATCAACATGACGACGCTTCGCCTCCCCTTATGAACGATCGCAACCTCAACCGAGGCTTGTTCCTCATCGCGCTTGCACTGCTGTTCGGCGTGCCGGCCTTCAACTACCAGATCGGCAGCTTCGCGCACGCCGGCCCGGGCCTGTTCCCGGCCATGGTCAGCGGCATGCTGCTGGCCATCGGGATCATCACCGTGATCCGCTCGCGCTTCGTCAAGCCGATCCCGATGTCGGTCAACTTCAAGAACATCGCGATCATCCTGGCCAGCCTGTGCACCTTCGCGCTCGTGTCCACCTACGTGAACATGACCGTGGGCATCGTCGTCATGGTGTTCATCGCCTCGCTGGCGGCCAGCGGCAAGTATTCCTGGGTACGCAACGTCAAGGTGGCGGTGGTGCTCGTGGGTTTCGCCTTCGGCTTCCAGAAGCTGCTGGGCCTGAACCTTCCCCTGTACTGATCGGAGCCTGCACACCATGGAAGCTCTCCATAACCTGGCGTTCGGCTTCGAGCACGCGCTGACCATCCACAACCTGATGTACTGCGCCATCGGCTGCGTGGTCGGCACCCTGGTCGGCCTGCTGCCCGGCCTGGGCCCGCTGGCCACCATCAGCCTGCTGCTGCCGCTGACGTATTCCATCGACACCACCGGCGCGCTGATCATGCTGGCCGGCATCTACTACGGGGCGCAGTACGGCGACAGCGTGTCGGCGATCACGATGAAGATCCCGCACGCGAGTTCGATCGTGGCCTGTATCGACGGCTACGCGATGACGCTCAAGGGCAAGACGGGCCTGGCGCTGTTCACGGCCGGCTTCTCCAGCTTCATCGGCGGCACCGTGGCCATCATCGTGCTGACCTTCCTGGCGCCCAAGCTGGGCGAGGTGGCTTTCCTGTTCGGCCCCGCGGACTACTGCGCGCTGATGATGGTGGGCTTCGTCTGCGTGAGCTTCGTGACCACCGGCAGCCTGCTCAACGGCCTGGCCATGTGCCTGATCGGCGTGCTGCTCGGCCAGATCGGCACCGACGTCAACAGCGGCGTGCAGCGCTACACCATGGACCTGCCCTTCCTCGCCGACGGCGTGGGCCTGGTCAGCATCGCGCTGGGCTGCTTCGGCATCGCCGAGATCACCAAGAACCTCGACAGCGGTGAAGAGCGCTCGCCCTTCAACGGCAAGATCCACCTGATGCCCACCTGGGAAGAGTTCAAGCGGATCATCCCCAGCGCCCTGCGCGGCAGCGTGATCGGCTCCTTCCTGGGCATCCTGCCCGGCGGCGGCCCGGCCATCGCCCAGTTCGCGGCCTACGCCATCGACAAGAAGGTCAGCAAGTACAAGCACGAGATCGGCACCGGCTGTATCGAAGGCGTGGCCGGCCAGGCCGCAGCCGACGAAGCCGCAGCCCGCACCAGCTTCATTCCGCTGATGTCCATCGGCATCCCCGAGAACGCCGTGATGGCGCTGATGATGGCCGCCTTCATCATCAAGGGCATCCAGCCCGGCCCGAACATGATCGCCGGTCACCCGGAACTGTTCTGGGGCCTGGTCGCCTCGATGTGGGTCGGCAACTGCTTCCTGATCATCCTGAACGTGCCGCTGGTGCGCTACTGGCTGTCGGTCTTCAAGATCCCGTACGCCGTGCTCTTCCCGGGCATCCTGTTCTTCTGTTGCATCGGCACGTACAGCGTCAACAACAACCTCGAAGACCTGTACATCACCGCCGCCTTCGGCCTGCTGGGCTTCCTGTTCATGAAGTTCGACCTGGATGCCGCGCCGCTGATGCTGGGCTTCATCCTGGGCCCGATGCTGGAAGAGAACTTCCGCCGCACGCTGCTGCTGAGCCGCGGCAGCTTCGGCATCTTCTTCGACCGGCCCATCAGCGGCACGCTGCTGTCGCTGATCGGGGTGTTCATCGCATGGCAGACCATCGGCTTCTTCATCAAGACGAAGAAGCAGAAGAACGGAGCCGCCGCATTGCCGGCGGCGCACGAGACCGCCTGAGCGCGCGTGCAATCTGCTGCAGAAGGGGCCTTCGGGCCCCTTCTGCTTTGTGCGCCCAGCATGGGCGCACTCTTGCGGGTGCAAGTCCCGCCGTAAGTTGATCACGACGAACGAAGTGAAGCGCAACTGCACGAGGGCGA